>JBPCWB010000134.1:0-18222 GCA_051009955.1 Hyphomicrobiaceae bacterium
CGTGATTTCCCGGCTGGCCCGAAACCGGCGACTCATCACCACCACCTGCTAAGTTCGGCCAACTCGCTGAGCCAAAAAGGAGCCCAGGTCGTGGTGCGTCTTTCTTCGATCGTATTGGTGATCCGCCTCACGGCGGTTGTCGGCCTGGTTCAATTCGCGATGACCATCCAGGTGCTGGCCGCGGAGCTGATAACACTCAAGGCTGCGGATGGATTGACAATCACCGCGGACGTTTACCGGACCATTGAACGAAGCGATGCGACCTGGATCGTGTTGGCACATCAGGCGCAGGCGAGCCGCGGTGAGTACACCACCATTGCACCGCGGCTCAACCGCTTAGGCTTTAGTGCGATCGCCCTTGATCAGCGCTCTGGAGGTGGATTTGCCGGGGTCAGCAACACGACTGCGGCACGCGCCAAGCGGCTCAAGAAGCGTCGCGACTATCTTGCCGCGACGCCGGATGTGTTGGCTGGAATTGCCTGGGCGCGCAGCCAGACCAGCGGCGAGGTCATTCTCTGGGGCAGTTCCTATTCGGCGGCGCTCGCATTGTTGCTGGCCGGTGAACAACCGCAATTGGTCGATGGTGTCGTATCGCACTCACCCGGCGAGTATCTCCGCGGCAAATCGGTCAGCACAGCCGCCAAGGGTATCGCAGTCCCGGTGTTGATCACGTCGCCAGCCAACGAGAAGCGCAAGTGGCAACGCATTTTTGCGAGCATCAAGGATGCGCGAAAGACCGGGTACGCGCCGGCGCGGGGCGGTCGTCATGGGTCGTCTGCACTGATCCCATCGCGAAATGCATCATCGGAGACCTACTGGCAGGTCGTCGAAACTTTCCTGGCCGCGCACTTCAAGTGACGAATGACTTTGCGGTGCGCCGCAATTGTGCGCCTCAATCCGGACGGCGCCGACACTAGCGCCGTATTATCGGAACTGTCCCCGCAACGGGTCAAGGCTCTCAATGTCATGCGGCATCACCCGTCATCCCAGTATAGGGATCGCGGCATCGCCCCTCACAAGTTGTTGCGCTCAATACCCGCCCGGCACTATAGCCTTCAACGCGCAGTATTGAGAACGATGACTGGCCACGAACTTGCGTGGCATGGAGACTGGCAGTGAGCGAAGAAATCGAGAAATTGAAGGCCTGCGTCGAGGCGCAGCTCGATTGCACGGCAACATGGGTGAACACGATGCCGGTGGCGGCCAAGGCCTCTGGCAAATTGGTGTGGGACGGAAACGTTCACATATTCGACTTGGTCGGCCATCCATCGTGCCCGCGATGCTATGCGTGGTGGGCTGAGGACTTCGGCCCCCTGGAGCAGCGATCCGTCATCGTTCAATTGCGTGAGAACGGCGTGACGTCGGCCGCAGAAGCCGTCGTCGCAGCGATGGGTTAGAGTTCGCTCAACGGAAATGAAAACAATCTGACGCGCTATTTTGCCGTCGAAAGCAAGCCGTCCGGCGTGAAGCTATTGACGTGCGTATGGAAAGCAATGCGCGCGCTCCAAGATCAGGCCGTAGTGGTTGGCAATCGCTTCGATCGCCTCTTCGTAATCCACGTAGGGATCGCTGTTCTCGTGGGCCACAATGATCGGTCGCATATCGTCTTCGTCTGAACCCTGCGGCGGCAACATCGCCGTCACGAGGGCCTTACCTTCGCTGTCGCGCAAAGTCGCGAAGATCGGCATCACGCGCGCGATGTGCGCCTTCAGGCCGATATTCTGCTCGAAGACGGCGGAGGAAGGCGGTGGCTGGTAGGACGATATCGCCTGGTCATAAGCCTGCTTGAAATACTTCTCGACGGCATGTGCCATATCGCGTGATTCCTGAGCCGCCTCAGACTGCGACTCGATACGAAACCATGTGAAAGGCGAGGCATCACATACATACTGCACGAGTCACTCCCTCCACGTCGTTATGTTCCACCATCATCCCAACAGATAACTGTAGGCCGGTGAAACGACAATTTAATGGCCCGCTGCCTGCACGTTCGATTTGTCGGAGTTACGGTGCAGATCGGCAACGCGGATCACTTGAACGGCGTTGCAAATCGCGGGTCCGTCAGAAAACTCTGATCGGTCAGACTTTTCAGAAACGCGATCAAATCGGCGCGCTCGCGTTGTGTGATGGCAAATCCCGCAACTAACGGCGAGCGCAGGGGCGAGGCCTGGCCGGTTCGTGCTGCCAGGCCGCCGCTGCGATAGTGATCGATGACGGCGTCAAGAGACGGCAACGAACCGTCATGCATATAAGGCGCCGATACAGCCACATTGCGCAATGATGGTGTCCGGAACTTGCCGACGTCCGAAGATCGACCGGTTTTGTTGGCAAGTCCTTTATCGGCTCCAGGCAAACCGCCACGGCCGTCGACATTGTAAAGGCCTGTATTGTGAAATCGCATCGTGGCGGCCGCATCAGTAAAATGCGGACGTATATGACATGAGCCACACTTCAACCGGTCGCCGAAAAACAGCTGTTCACCGCGTTTTGCCGGAGCTGAGATTGCTGTCTTCTGGCCACCGAAGTGATAATGATCGTAAGGCGACCGGGCCGAGATTAATGTGCGCTCGAACGCAGCAATGGCCCGGCCGACTGCCGGGAAGTCGATCCTCCCTTCGGTCTCAGGGAACGCTTCCGTGAAGAGCTTGCGATAAACGCTATTGGAAGAGATCAATTCAAGAATTGCCACCTCGTGACCGGCCGCGGCCATCTCCACGGGTTGCTGACCAAACAGCGGTCGCAGAAGCTGACTTTCCAACGCAGTTTCGTCGGGCCCTGCCCAGGTCAGCGAGCGAAAATATGCGATGTTGGCAAGCGACATCGCGTTGCGATGATGCCGCTGCCCGGTGATCCCGAGCGGTACGCGTTTGTGATCGGAAAAACCGTACTTCTGCAGATGGCAGGACGCACAGGACATGTACCCGGGTCCGGACAAGCGGATGTCGTAGAACAGCCGGCGACCAAGTTCGACTTTGCTCGGGCTCATCGGATTGTCGGCAGGGATTGTGGGCGGCGGCATCCATGGCGGCAATTGCCATTTGTAAGGTTCGCTGGCTAGCGCGGTCGCCGCAAGAAAGCTGCTCGCAAATAGACAAACAGTTGCAACGAGTGAGCGCATGGGTCTGTCCCGATTGGGCGCGGCCCATTCGTGGGCCGCGCCTGGTTCTTGCTCCTCCTGGAGAATGGGGAGCTAAGGCGCGTTCAACGGCGGCGTCGCAAGATTGATCGTGACATTCTTGCGCTGCGTGAAGCTATCCAGCATGCCTTCAAGTGAAAACTCACGGCCGATACCGGATTGCTTATAGCCACCGTAAGAGTGACCGGGCACCTGGCCCAGGCCCTGGTTGATCTGAACCCAGCCCGCCTCAATCGCGTGCGCGGCGTTGATTGACCGCGCGATGTCACGTGTCCAAACATAGGCCGCCAAACCATAATGGCTGTCATTTGCCATGCGAATGGCGTCTTCCTCGTCTTGCCAGCGAATTGCGACCAGGACCGGCCCAAAGATCTCCTCACGGGCGAGGCGCCAATCATTGGACGTATTGGCAAAGATCGTGGGAACGGCGAAATAGCCCTCGCTCAGCGGTCCGCTCTGTGGTGGAAGGCCGCCGCACAGCAACGCCGTGTCCGCCTGATTGAGGCCGTCTTCGACGTAGCCGCAAACTTTGGTGAACTGCTTGTTGTTGATGATGGCACCGACGTCGTTCTCCTCGTCAAGCGGATTGCCGATCTTGAGAGCCTTCACCTTGCTGGCGAGCTTATCGAGAAAACTGTCGAAGATGCTATCGTGCAGGAAAAGGCGCGAACCGGCGGTGCACGACTGGCTTTGGCGTGTGAAGCGCATGGCGGCGATGACGCCGTCGGCAACCCAGTCCTCGTCGGCGTCCGGATAGACGATGGATGGGCTCTTGCCGCCTAGCTCCAGCGAGACCGGAACAATGCGCTCGGCCGCGGCTCGCATGATCAATTTGCCGACCGCTGTCGAGCCGGTGAATGACAACTTTCGAACGTCCGGGTGCTCGGACAAGGGGCCTCCGCATTCCGGCCCGGTACCGGTCAGTACGTTGACGACGCCTGGCGGGATGATCGCCTGACAGATCTCGGCAACTCGCAGAATGCCGAGTGGTGCATCCTCGGCGGCCTTGAGGACCAAGGTGTTGCCCGCGCAAAGCGCCGGCGCAATTTTCAATGCCCCAAGCAGAACCGGCGCATTCCAAGGAATAATGGCCGCGACGACACCGAGTGGCTCGCGCCGCGTATAGCTCAACACGGTCTCGCCGAGCGGTATCGTCTCGCCTTTGAGTTCGCTGCCAAGGCCACCAAAGTAGCGAAATATGTCCGCGACAGCGGTTGCTTCCGGTCTGGCTTGTGTGCGGATGGCATTGCCGGTTTCTTCCGCGATCACCCTTGCGAGCGGTTCGATTTCGGCTTCCAAAGCATCAGCGATCTTGAGCAGCAATTTGCCGCGCTCTCTCGGGGCCACGCGCGACCAGGCCGGTAAGGCGGCCGACGCGGCTCCGACAGCGCGTTCGACATCAGCTCCGGTTCCGCGCGGGATTGTGGCGACGATCGCACGGGTGCCTGGCGCTTCGACCGGCAATTGTTCGCCGGACGCCGCATCGACCGCTTCGCCGTTGATGATCATTTGAACATTCTTGGGTGTGGCCGATGCGACCGCCTCGTCTGCCAATGCCATCCCAGGATCCTCCTCAATGACGAATTGCTCTGAATGCAATCGGCCGTCGCATGGGCGAAGCCAACTTGGTTCGGTGTAGCACGCAATGCGAAATCGTGTCATGTGAAGCAGCGCAGATCTACCCCCCGTGGCAGGACCGGAGGTCGACACATGGACGGACAACAATCGCGAACTGTCGCGGCGACATTAAGCGATCAAGGCGACCAGGCGTCGGGAGAATCCGACGGCGGAACAATCGAGGCAGGTGATGCCGGTTGTCACCCGTTGTTTGTGCACTATCCGCAGTCCGTGTCCGCGAAAAAACTGCGCAAGCGACTGGTCCGCGAGACGCGGGCTGCGATCGATGACTACGCGATGACGCAATCAGCCAAGCGATGGCTGGTGTGCTTGAGCGGCGGCAAGGATTCCTATGCCCTGCTCAGCCTTCTTTGCGATCTCAAATGGCGCGGATTGCTCTCCGCCGACATCATCGCCTGCAATGTCGACCAGGGCCAGCCCGGATTCCCAAAGCACGTTCTGCCGGAGTTCCTGAACCGCTACGCGATCCCGCACCACATCGAGACCCAGGACACCTATTCCATCGTGACCAGCAAGGTGCCGGCGCAGGCGACCTATTGCGCGCTCTGTTCCAGGCTGCGGCGCGGCATCCTTTATCGGGTCGCGCGCGAGCAGGGATGCGATGCGATCGTTCTCGGTCATCATAGCGATGACATCCTGGAAACCTTCTTCCTGAATCTGTTTCATGGTGGCCGTCTGGCGACCATGCCTCCGAAGCTCGTCAATGAAGAGGGTGATCTTCAAGTGCTGCGGCCGCTGGCCTACTGCGAAGAAGCGGACATCGAAAAGTTTGCGGCCCACATGCGCTTTCCGATCATCCCCTGTGATCTCTGCGGGTCTCAGGATGGCCTGCAGCGCCAGGAGATCAAGCGTATGCTGCGTGGCTGGGAGCAGGCCAATCCGGGTCGCAAGCGCGTCATGCTGAAAGCCCTTGCGAACACGCGGCCGTCGCATCTACTCGATCGTTCACTATTTGATTTCGTCAATCTGGGCGCAATCGTCACTACGGGTGATGCAGATCCCGATGGCGCCTGTTTGGCCGTTGCCGCAAAGCTCTCAATCTAACCGATAATGATTACCGGCACACCGAATGTCGGCCGGTCCGGCCATGACGGGCCAGATCAAAATGGAAATGATCGTGATGGTGGCGATCTGCGTTGGGTCCGAGAACCGTTGAAAAATGTCGGCAGGCCCCGCGATGAATTGCGCGCAAAAAATCGGCCTCGGCCGATGCCGATCTCCAGCCACGCTTGACCGTAACACGGCGACCGTCGTCCAGTTCGAAGGCGGAGATATCAATTGCGTTTGCGCGTCCATGTTCTGAAAGTTTCGCTCCGCGACGCCCGTTGCGACTGCGGCAGGAATAAGATGCGATGACCTTGAGTTCGGTGACGCGACGCCCAAGGTAGCGGGCGGCGGCGGGCTGCACAGTACCCTGCAGCCACCGCTCGAGCGGCGTGATCATCGGGCAACGCAACGTTGCTGACGGCCGGAATGCGACCTGTCCACGCATGGCCGCCCGGACAACAAACGGCCGGACCGCGCCACAACCGGATGCGCGTCCGATGCTCGGAGCAGATTGAATGTATGGCGTTTCGCGAACCAATCCACTCGACAAGCATTGCCGCTCATTGCTGGCGTGCCAGGCAACGGGACCAACGAGGTGGGCTGCCTCAACGGTATTGCTGCGCGGAAAAAAACCGCGACCGCCCGTCGAACAACCGGACAGGACCAGAGCGGCGGCAAGTACAGCGCATTTCGAGAGAATGTTTGTCAGCATCGCGTCGAATAATAGGCGAAGGCGTCCTAAGACGACCTCAACGATCCCTTGCGTCGACGGTTAACTAACGTTTATTTCCGGCACGAGTGCGACTGCGTCGTGACGATATCGCGTCGGCCCTGAGTTGCAGATCCACCGCACTCTGTCGGCGGCGGCGTCTAATCAACGTTGTTGCAAAGCGTCGAGCCGGACTGAACAGATGCAGTGCGGAGGCCTGCTTTGATCACACGCATCCTCGCGAAAGATGGTGGCCGCGCCGCAATTTCAAGAATCAGCTTCATGCGGACAGCTTTGGCAAAGTTTCTCATTCCCGTGACCGGAATGAAAAAGGCGCCAGCACCGCCGATGACGCAATCGCGATAGTAGTCATCCAGCTTGACGACCGGCCTTGGGCCGAGATGCTCTTCGGGCCCGGCCATGATCGGCAAGCCATTGATGATCACGCCCTGGCGCACCAGAGAGTCGCGGGCTTGCGCAACGGGCGGACCACTATTGTTCGGGCCGTCACCCGAGATATCGACGACACGGCGCAAGGCGCGAAAGCCGCTGACGGCAAACATCTCTCCGGCCCGACCCAACATGGCCGAAATTGACGTCCGGCGAGTCCGCGACGTGACGTGGCGGGCGAGATCGTCTGCGAAGGCCCGTGCATCGTTGTGCGAACTCAAGATCCGCCAGGGCACAATGGTGCTTTGAATATCGCTACTTGACCATTCAACGTAGGTCACCGCGATGCGGCCCGCTGGGCCTGAGCGGATCGCCTGCGCCACGCCTGGATCGCGAAACGCCGCGACATAACCCTCGCGTTGAAGTTTGAGGCGTTGCGTACTCATCGAGCGCGAGACGTCGACCGCCAATATCAGTTCCAGATCAACGGTCCGCTGCCGCTGAGGCGGACCGTCAGCGCGCCGCGCCAGGGCCGCCGAACACAATAGGACGGCAAGCGTGGTCGCCGCGATAAATATTTGTTTTGGCGACAATTTTCTTCGTCTCAACCGGACCCCAAGTGCCTCAACGGATGCCATCGTGAAGCTTCGATGGCAAAATGCAAGGCCTAATCGTCGCAAGCTTTGCACAGCTTTTCCTCAGCAGAGAAATCGACCTTTTGTTGGAAGATGGCTGCGTGCTAGAACTGTGTTCGTAAGTTAGTTGCGTAAGCGTTTGTACGACGAAAGTCGCTTACTCAGGACCTCTGCTGTTTGTCTCGTACGACATGTTCTCCCCCGCTATGGAGATTACCATGTCGTGCCGCAGGCCTGGCGGGGGTCCTTTGCTTTTGAGCGGACGCTGGTTGCAGGATGGTACACTGCGGCCCGCCAGTGATCGACGCTCATCACCACAAACCAACCTTTAAAGTCGCCCGAGAAATGTCGACACTTCCCGTTTGAAGGTCGGATCGCCGACGGCCTTCATATGGTCGCGGCCTTCAATTTCCAAGGCCTGCGCATTGGGGATCAGATCCGCCAGGCCGGCAGCGGAACCACCAATCACGTCTTCCGTTCCCACCGCCACCAGAGTCGGACAGGCCAAGCGGGCGATGCTGTCCGCCGTAATCGGGTCGCGGCTTGATCGGATGCAGGCGGCCAAGGCCCGGAGATCACTGCCGGTCTGCTCAGCGAAGGCACGGAAGGTCCTGGCCGTGGCGTTGGTGACATCGTCAATGGTCGGGGCTTCGAGAGCCTTGGCGATCGGCCCGGTACCGGCCATGCCCCGCACCATGTTGTAGCCCAGGCCGCCAAAGATCACTGATCGAACGCGTGCAGGATGTGCCAGGGCCATAAATGCAGCGATCCGCGCGCCCATAGAATATCCCATGACGTCTGCCCGCTGCAGCCCGAGATGATCAAGCAAGGCGCGGGCGTCCTCGCTCATGATTGGCGCGCCATAGTCTGCCGGATCATGTAGCTTGGCGCTGTGGCCGTGGCCACGATGGTCCATGGCGATGACGCGACGGCCATCACGGACCAGAAACCGGACCCAGCCAGGGTCAATCCAATTGAATGTGATGTTAGACGCAAAGCCGTGCAGCAGGAGGATCGGCTCTCCCGATCCTTCGTCCAAATAGGCGATTTCGACGCCCTGGTTCTCGAACGTGTGCAATTCTCGCTCCCAGCAACGGCCGCGCGTGTTGATGCGACCTCGCATCCTACTATCATTCGCCGCCACGTGCCGCTATTTTCGCTACCTAAGCGGTGTCAGTGACGCACAACCGTAAGAGGAGAAGGTTAACCAATGGCCGGACATGTCGTGCCCCACTTCGCAAATGACCTGGGCGTCGAAAAAGTGATCATCGGGGTTAAGGAGTTCCAGTGCATGGGCGCGCGGGACCCCCACGATCATCCGCACGTGTTCCTGGACATGGGCGCCGACTCGCAGGTTCTGTGCCCTTACTGTTCAACCTTGTTCGTCCATGACGCCCGCCTGAAGCCAACCGAATCCGAGCCGTCCGACTGCCTTGTGACGGAAAGCGTTGAGCACGCTTGAGCGCCATCCGGCACGATCTCCCGATCCTGATTGCCGGAGGCGGCATCGCCGGACTGGCCTTGGCCATTGCACTGGCGCGGCAGGGCCTCCGCTGCCGTGTGCTTGAGGCGCGTGACAGCTTCAGTGAGGCGGGCGCCGGCATTCAGCTCGGTCCCAACGCGACTCGCATCCTTGCCGACCTCGGGGTTTTGGACGCCCTCACCGCGCAAGCCACGCGTCCGCAAGCGATCAACGTCAGCTTGGCGCGAACTGGACAGCGGATTGCCCAGCTTCCGTTAGGGAAGTGGCTGTCGGATCGACAAAGTGCACCCTATGTCGTCACGCACCGCGCGGATCTGCAGACAAGTTTGCTGACCATCGCCCGGACGCATCCGGCGGCGCAACTCGAAACAGGCTTCCGGATCAGTACGACCGATGACGCAGGCGCAAGCGTCACCGTGCACAGCGACGATGGCCGCGCTGTCGAAGGATCCGTGTTGATTGGTGCGGACGGCCTTTGGTCGACAGTTCGCGATTTGGTTGTGCCGGACTATGCACTGGACTATGCGGGTGCAACCGCGGCCCGAACTCTGATTGCTACCGAGAAAGTCCCAAGATCCATCCAGAATGACGCGGTTACGCTGTGGCTGGCACCGGATGCGCACGTTGTGGCTTATCCGGTCCGTGCCGGCCGACAATTCGCGGTTGTCGTCATCTCGCGTGAGCCGGAACCCCGGCATGGTTGGGGCGTCGAGGCTGACGGCGCTGTACTGGCGCAGCGGCTCGTAGGATGCGAGCCTGATCTATCGGCCCTTGTCCGCGCCGGCGACGACTGGCGCAAATGGGCGCTCTATGACCCGCGCCCGCTGCCGCGATGGCATGCCGGACGGATCGGTCTCATCGGCGACGCGGCTCATCCCATTCTGCCCTACCTCGCCCAGGGCGGTGCCATGGCAATTGAGGACGCCTGGGTTCTCGCAAGACTTCTCGCGCACCACCTCACCGAGCCGTCGACTGCATTTCATTTATTCCAGACCGCGCGATATGACCGGCTGCAGAGGATTCAAACAGCCTCTCGCCAGAACGGTCAGATCTACCATCTTCGTGGTGCCCCCGCCGCTGCCCGCGATCTCGGAATGAAACTGCTGCCAGCACAACTGCTGCTGCGCCGTTATGACTGGTTGTATGGCTGGCGCACCGAAGACAGCCCGATCGCATAAAACGGTGCGTGAGGAACATCTGTAGGTCGCTGCTGCGGTCCCAGTCGGCGCGGGTTCCCCAATGCGTTGTCAGCTGCGCCAGAATTCGGGCCGCAACAACACGAGCACGGTGAACAACTCCAACCGGCCCAACAGCATGGCAAAGGCCAGGACCCATTTCGCCGTCGAAGGCAGCAACGAATAGTTGCCCGTCGGGCCGATCAACTCTCCCAGACCAGGTCCGACATTCCCGACAGCGCTCGCGGACGCTGACAACGCCGTCGTCAGATCCAATCCCATTGCGCTCAGGATCACGGTAAAGACACCGACGGTGGTCATGTAGATCGCGAGAAAAGCAACGACCGAGAACGGAACGTCGTCGGGCAGGCGGCGACGGTTGTAGGTCAACGTGATGACGCGGTTTGGGCTCATCAGATGCAGGAAGTGACTGCGGGTCAGGATGCCCGCCACCTGCAGGCGATAGACCTTAATGCCGCCACACGTCGAACCGGAGCAGCCGCCAATGAACATCAACAGGAAGAACAGACCCACGGAAAAGGAGCCCCACGCCGTATAGTCGCCATAGGAGTACCCCGTCGTCGTGACGATGGACGTGACATTGAATGTCGCAATCCGGAAGGCTTCCGTCAGCGGCAGATCACGAGCCGCACTCAGCCACAGCGATACGATGATGCAAATTGCAACCAGAAAGAAGGCAAAGCCGCGAACTTGCGCATCCCGCCAAAGGGCCGATGGTTCTCCGCGTAACATTCTGATGAAGACGACGAAGGGCAAGGCGCCAAGGATCATGAAAACAATGCAGGTCCAGTGCAGCGCCGGAGATTGAAAGAACGCGAAGCTCTGGTCATGCGTCGAGAAGCCCGCCGTCGCAACCGTCGTCAGACCGTGATTGATGGCATCGAACGGCGTCATCCCAAAAGCGACGTAAGCCGAAATGCACGCCAGGATCAGACCGCCATAAAGCGCAGCCGTTGCCGTGACGAGTTCCAATGCGCGCGGCAGAACTTTCTCTGAACGCTCCGAGCTTTCGGTTTGGAAAAGCTGCATCCCGCCGACACGGAGAAACGGCAGAATGATGAGAGCAGTCACGACGATTCCCAGGCCGCCAAGGCCCTGCAGAATTGAACGCCACAACAGGATGCCACGCGGCAACTGATCGAGCTTGACCAATACTGTCGAACCGGTCGTCGTCAATCCTGACATAGCTTCAAAGAATGCGTCGGTGTAGGGCAGTCCGAGACCGACGAAAGGGATCGCTGCAAATGCAGCAACAAATACCCAAGTGACGGTCGTCAGAACGAAGCCTTCCTTGATGCCGATCTGCATCGGCGCTTCATTGTAGGCGGTCAGCAGCATCAGGCCGCCAATGAAGAACGTGAAGACCGAGGAGGCGAGGAAGACGCGCCATCCCGGTTGATTGTCCGCGATATCGACGATCGCCGGCAACACCATGGTTGCGGCAATGGCGCAGAGCACGAGCCCAAGCGTCAGCACAATCGGTCGAATCTGTACCACGGCCAGCCTTCGCTATATCCCGTCATTACAGTGATGCGCGATGGCCCAGCTAGCACGATCCGAGTTCGGAACGCATGCGACTCGTGAGATTTTGGCAAAGGCCCGACAACGCAGCGTCACGAACATCGAGTTTTATGTCAACATACCCGTCTTAATTTGTTGTTAAACATAAATGAACTCGCAATCCAACAACGCTCCTGACCCGCAGCCGCTGAGTTCTGCCGAAACAATCTGACACCTGTGCTTCGTGTGTTCATCCCCAAGTTGTATGTGCTGCCTCAGGATTGGCACTGGCCGAGCAGAGCGATTACGGAGATAGTTTCGACAAGAACTCTATTTCAAGTTGTTATGGATCAAGATCAACCATGCAGATCACCGATGTCCAGGTTACGCAGTACCGCAGATCGGCGGATGGCGGTTCGGACTACAGCGCAGAAATCCAGATTGTTGAAGTTACAACGGACGCGGGAATCACTGGTGTTGGTTTCGCCAGTGCGCCGTTGAAGTGCGGCGATATCGTGAAGCACATGGTTGGCACCCTGATCGCGCCAGTCTTGCTCGGCAAGAACCCGTTTCAAACGACGGATATCTGGCAAACGCTGTATTGGGAAGCTGCCCCCCGTCGCGGCGGCGACGGTATGATGCGCGTTGCGATTGCAGCTATCGACTTTGCCCTTTGGGACATCAAAGGCAAGGCTGCTGGCGTGCCGGTCGCGCAATTGCTCGGCAGCTATCGCGAGGATGTCCCCACTTACGCCAATTGTGCCCATCACCTTCCACCTGAGGAACTGGGCCAGAGGGCAGCGGAATATGTTACAGCCGGCCATAGATCACTAAAGATCAGAGGTTCGCGCACATTCGTTTCTCTTGCTGAAGCGACTGATCGCGTACGCCATGTGCGCTCGGCCATCGGTTCCGACGTTCGTTTGATGGTTGATGTGAACGGAACCTGGGATGTTGACACGGCCGTTCAGCAACTCAAGGCCTGGGAGCCTTACGATGTTTATTGGCTCGAGGAACCGGTTCCGCCGCACGACATCGCGGGATACGGACGCGTGCGGCAACGCGCAGGCCGAACCTACATTGTCGGCGGCGAGCAGCACGTTGGCATCGGGGAATTCGAGGCCCTGATCGAACGTGGCGGCGTCGATATCATTCAACCCAACGCCATGGTTGCCGGCGGCATTACCGAATGGATGCGCGTGCATGCCCTTGCAACAGCCCGTGGCGTGCCGATATCACCTTGGAACCTGCAACTCGTACACCTCCATATGGCGGCCGGTCTGCCCAACGTGCAGTGGATTGAGTATTTCATGGCCGACAATGCCCTGCTGGCATTCCAGGGCGAGTTGTTCAGCACGTCGATGCAGGAAGTGGTCCGCGATGACGGCGTCTATCTGAAAGCGCCGACGGCACCCGGCCTCGGCTTGGAACTCAATCCGGAAGTGGCGGATCGCTGCCGCGTTGCTTAGCGTCAGTGTCATTGCAGGTGCACTGCAATGTGCGCGGTTCGGCGACGAATGAGATCCAACTGTCAACCATCGAAGGAACGAACGCCGCCGAGACCACCCACAAGCTTTTGTCCCCAGCCACTTCTCTCAATCGGAGAATCGGACTTAGTTCTCACAATCGTTGTTAGGAATAGATGTGCAGCAGGTATTGCTGCATGCGAGCATCTCATCAGGTAGGAGCTGAACCTGGTTTCCGCTTTCGAGTCCGGTCCTTCGCAATTGATTGGGGAGATCCCGTGCAGAATTCGTTTGGACTTGTTGCACCTTGTGCCGTGATCTTGCTGACAGCGTGCTCGCAGAAGCAGACATCGGAGTTCTTTAACCCGAATTCATCAGCGGTAGGCGCCCTCACGGATCCCGCAAAATACACCAAACCGGAGATCATACCCGGCTTGCCGAAAGGCTATCGGTGTCCATTGATTCCAAACGGATTCGACCCGGCCGGTTCGATCTATCGCATCGACCGTAGCGGCACCTACTATCGCGTGAAGGACTTTGGCTCTGACCCCAACGTTCAGAAAGGCCGCAAGTCCGATATCCATATCGCAAACTATGTTTTGAGCGATGAGCAAATCTCCTCAACGGGCCTATCCGCGAACCTGTTGAGCAAGGCTCTTCCCGGTTTATCAGCCAGCGCCTATGGCAACGCGAACTCAAAGATTTCGCTTGGCATCACTGTCAAGGATCTGCGCGGCGAAGTCATCTACGATGAGGCTGCGGACTATGCCATGAAATGGTTTCGCGAAAACATCACGCCGCGCGCCGGCAATCGCTACTATCTGGTGCGTGAAACCATCAAGGCGGGCGCGGTCAGTTATCGCTTGAAGGAAAAAGACGCCGCAAAGTTTGGCGGCAAGGCGGAGATGATCAAACTGGCGAATGCCAAGGGCGACGTTACGGTGCGCGACAATGCCGGGAGCCTGGAAGTCGAGCAGACGTTCGAGAAACGTATTTCGGTCTGCACCAAACCGGCCGAAATCGCCGTCGATCATGTCAGGACTGCCAACGTCGTGGACGCTGTCAAGGTGACCTTGAAATCGACCGATGACTCAAAGGTCCGAAGCATCAAGCGTGTCGGGCAGAAGTAGGTTTCGGAACTCGAGCGCGGCCGATTAAACGGACAGAGCGACGCCGTCGTGGCCCGGATCGGCTCCCCCGGTCAGATGCTCACCATCAATCCGAATGCCATGCACGGCTGCAATGCCGAACGTCATCGGCATGCGTACGACCTCGTATCCCATCTCGACGAGTGGTTCGACGACGTACCCGGGGATGCGGTTCGTGATGTCGATGGCATTGGATGTTGCTGAAAAACGCGGGGCGGAGACTGCCTCGGTCATGCTCATGCCGAGGTCCAAGACGTTGAGCAGGACCTGCAGCACGCCCATCGCGATCTGTGTGCCGCCCGGCGCACCGATGACAACGGTGGGTTGCCCGTCTTTGCAGACGACCGCCGGACACAGTGAGCTGAAGCGGCTCTTTCCCGGTGCTATCGATCCGGTACGGCCAGGTCGCGGATCAAACACCCCCATGCAACCGTTATACATGAAGCCTAGCCCGTCGGAGATGACGCCGGACGGCATGCCCAGGGAATGCGTCATGGTGAATGCCATTCCGTCGCGATCGACAACAGCAACGTGTGTGGTGTCCGGCGGCTCACCCAATGGTGCCCGCGTGACTTGCATGCGCTCGCCTGAGCGAATGCGTTCGGCGATGCCGGACGCATAGTCTTTCGCCGTCAGCTCAGACGGGATGTCGATGAACTCAGGGTCACCAACATGCGTATCCTTGTCCGCTGTGGCCGCCTTCATGGCTTCGGCGACGACGCGAATATAGTCGGTGGAGTTATGGCCCATCGCCCCGAGTTCGAAATGTTCGAGAATGTTCATCATCTCGAGCAACATGATACCGCCGCCTGGCGGCCGGCAGGTGGCGATGTCGTAGCCGCGATAGGTTCCCATTAAGGGCGTGTTGTGGGTCGTACGGTAGGCTTCCAGATCAGAGCGCCGCAATAGCCCGCCGTTGGCACACATATCGGCGTCAATGCGCTCCGCAATTTCGCCGCAATAAAAGGCATCCGCGCCTGAGCGCGCGAGAAGCGCAAGTGTACGGGCCAGATCCGGATTTTCGACACGGTCGCCGATGACTTTCGGTTCACCCGTTGGTCCAAAGTAGATACGGCGCCCGGTCTCAGACAGGGCCAGGCGGTCGCGATTGTTGGCACGGCCGAACTGTGCACCGAAATGCCACCAGAAGTGCACGTGCGGCCTGATGATAAACCCAGCCTCTGCCTGCGCGATGGCTGGCGCACAGATGTCGGCCCAGTCCCAGCTTCCGAAGTCGCGGACGGCCTCAAAGTAGGCCAGTGGGGCACCGGGTGTGGTGATCGCTCCGTAGCCGAGATCATTGACGTTTCCCTCGAGGACGAAGCCAAAGCCATCTCGAGTTTCCCCCTGCATCAGGTCGGCCCACATATGTGGTGTCGCCGCAAGCGGGGTCTTGCCGTGAAAATCAATGCACGTTGCGGAACCATCAGGCTGGCGAATTTGAGCTGAGCCAAAGCCGCCGATGCCGCACATCTGCGGGTCGACCACGCCTTGAACAAGGGCTGCCGCGACGCCAGCATCAACGGCATTGCCTCCGCGCATGAGAACGCGCGCGCCGGCTTCGGAGGCTTCCGGTTGCGCCGTCACGATCATCGCCTGTGCCATGTGATGCCCCCGTTGACAGTCTTCTGATCTGATCGATGGCCGGCCAAAAGATATACCAATTCGCAACCGACCCGCTTACGATGTCCGAATGGTTCGACTGTGGTTGTCGCCCGAATAGGTGAAAGTGGATTGATGATGACCAGTTTGCTCAAAGTCTACAAGGTGACCGTCTCAGAAAAGACGACGTGGGTGTTTCTGCGCCTGATTGGACCCGATCGGTTCGAGGGCATCGGGGAAGCCACGGCGAACCGCCGTGTCGACAATGTTCTCGCCAAAGTTGCCGAGACGGCGGACGCTGCGTCGCGGGCATCCCATGGCCTCGGAGCCAAACTGCAGGCGGCTCGCGCACATTGCGAAGGGGTCATCGGACGCGCCATCAGCAGTGGGCTCGAGCAGGCCTGGCTCGACCGCGAAGGACGGCGCGCGAACCGTCCCATTCATACCCTGCTGGGCGGTCGCTATCGCAGCACGGTGCCATGTTATGCCAACATCAACCGCGGCACGCTTTCGCGGCTGCCGGAAGAGTTTGCCGAACGCGCAGTGCGGGCCGTGGCCGACGGCTACACCGCCGTGAAACTCGCGCCATTTGATGATGTGAGGCCGGAGAGCACGAATGAAGACGAACGCGAAGCGTTGATCGAGGCCGCCATCGCCCGTGTCCAGGCCGTGGCCGAGGCCGTTGCCGGCCAGGCGCGCATTAACGTCGATTGCCACTCGCGCCTACGCCCTGGTGAGGCCGCCAACATGCTCGGCCGCCTGGCGGACATCGGAATATCGTGGTTTGAAGAACCGATTGCCGAAACGACGGAGGCACTCGATAACATCACGCGATTGCGTGAGCAGGCGAAGACGCGCGGCGTCACGCTGGCCGGGGCCGAACAGTCAGCGGACCTGCAAGCTTTTTTGCCGTTCTGCCAACACCAATGTTACGACGTCATCATGCCGGACATCGTTCTCGCCGGCGGCCCTGCCGAGGTGATGCGCATCGCACATTTTGCCAATAGCTGCGGCATCGGGCTGAGCCTGCACAATCCTTGCGGTCCGGTCATGGACATGCACAGCGCACAGGTCGCTGCCGCCGCTCCGAAACTGCATTCCCTCGAACGGCAGTTTCGCGAGAGCGCGCTCTACGATGATCTGGTTGGCCGCTCGAACATCTTTGAAGCCGGCGCCTACAATGTTGGCGACGCACCGGGTCTCGGCCTGGAGATTGACTGGGCGTCGCCGCACATGGAGTTGGTTCTCGAGCAAGCCATTGAACTCTGATCTATTCGGTTCACTCTGGCCGCGTCAGATGTTTTGCGATGTTCAAGAGATGTATCTGACTGGTGCCTTCGTAGATTCGGAAGGCCCGGACATCGCGGTAGAAGCGCTCAATCCCGCGCCCTTTGACGTAACCCTGGCCGCCGAAGATCTGCACGACGCGATCGGCAACGCGACCGCACATCTCGGTCGAATAGTATTTGCATATTGAAACATCCATCGTGACATCCTCACCACGATCGCGCTTGCGGGCCGTCTCCAGAATAAGGGCGCGAGCTGCTTCAATCTCAACTTTGCATTCCGCCAACATTGCCTGGATCAATTGGAAGGCCGCAATCGGTTGGCCGAATTGCTCGCGCTCCTGTGTATAAGCGACGGCGTCGTCCAGCATCCGAATGGCCGGCCCCGTTGACAGTGCCGAGAGATTGATCCGCTGTTTGTTCAACGCCCTCATGACCGTGCGAAACCCGACCCCGGGCTTGCCACCGATGATTGAGGCTTCGGGCACAATACAATCTTGAAGAAAGATTTCTCCGATCGGCGCACCTTCCTGACCCATTTTGGGGGTCGAACCGCTCGTCGAAAGCCCCGGCGTGTCCCTGTCAATCAGGAAGGCAGTGATCCCGGAACCGCCGCGGTCGCGGCCATCGGTGCGCGCGAAGACCGCAAAGACATCGGCAATCGGCGCCAGGGTAATGTAATGTTTGTGGCCATTGACAAGATAGTGGCCTTCGCCGGTTTCCTGCGCCACCGTGCGCAAGGCCGTCGCATCAGACCCGGCTCCGGGTTCTGTCAGAGCAAGGCAGCCGATCAGGTCCCCCGCTGCCAGGCCCGGCAAATACCTGCGCTTTTGCGCTTCCGTGCCATCGCGGATGATGCATTCCGAACCGATCCCCGCATTCTGAGCCCCCACGACCCGATAGGCCACCGAGCATTGGGTCAGTTCCATGAAGGCAACGGCCAGTTCTTCGCTGGTCATGCCGCTGCCGCCGTACTCCTCGGGAAT
>JBPCWB010000135.1:0-6088 GCA_051009955.1 Hyphomicrobiaceae bacterium
AGGAAAAGGTGCAGGAAGGCCGCCTCGATTTGACTGCCGAACCCAAGATCGAGAGCGAGACGGCTGCTACGGCAACGATCGACGCCGGCGCCAATCTTGGTCATCCGGTTTCCGTGACGGCCATGAACCTGGCTGTCGATAAGGCTGAGGCAGCCGGCGTCGGCATCGTCACCGTGCGGAATTCGCATCACTTCGGGGCAGCCGGTTACTATGCCAGGATTGCAGCCGGGCGCGGCGCCTTCGGGATGGTGGCAAGCACCGCGCGCGGCGTGACCGTGGTGCCGACCGGCGGTACCGTCCCCGTCCTTGGTACCAATCCACTGGCCTTTGCAGCGCCAGCCGAGTCGAACCCTTCGTGGGTGCTCGACATGGCGACAAGCACCGTAGCTGTCGGGAAGGTGCGCGTTTATGGGTATCAGGACAAACCATTGCCGGAGGGCTGGGTCAGCGATGGAAAGGGGAAACCCGTCAGGGACGGCACCGCAGCCTACGAAATGCTGGTTGGCAGCGACACCGGAGGATTGACGCCAATTGGCGGAACGCGAGAGCTCTCCAGTCACAAGGGGTACGGCCTCGGCGTCCTGGCCCAGGTTCTTGGCGGGGCACTCGGGGGTGGTGCTTTTGCGCCGGTCGACAAACCGCGCGCGACGGAAGGCGTACCGGAGAATATCGGGCACTTCTTCATGGCGATCTCGCCCCAGTTGTTCAGACCTGCCGGCGCATTCGAGAGACATATCGATATGGTCATTGATACCCTGCACGCGACGCCGCCGGCAGACCCTGCGCAGCCCGTTTTGGTGGCCGGTGACCCGGAAGCGGCCAAGCGCGCTGAACGCCTCAAAAACGGCATTCCCGTGCCGCAGATGTTGGCCGACCAATTGCGTGCGATGTGTGAACGTTCCGGTGTCGCATTTGTATTGGAACCGCGGGCATAGTTTTATGAGCGAGCTGCGTGCCCATCAACCACGCGGGATACATTGGTCCGCTGGCCAAACCAGGACGCAAGAGAGAGCGTGTGACAATGCTGACAATCACGTCTTCGGGTAAGACACTTGGTGCGACGGTGTCGGGGATCGACTTTGCCAAACCCCTGGCCTCAGCTGACTGCGAAGTCATTAGGTTGGCGTTAGGCGAGCATGGCGTTTTGTGTTTTCCGAACCAGCATCTTGAACCCGCCCATCAGATTGCGTTTGCCAGCCAATTTGGGACGCTCGAAGTCAACGTCGCGGCGGGGCCCTACACCGAGCCGGGACATCCCGAAATGATGATCCTGTCGAATATCGAGCAAGACGGTCGAGCGATTGGCCTTGGGGATGCGGGTCAGGGATGGCACACCGACATGTCGTACTCGCGCGAGATTGCGTTCGCCAACGTACTCTACGCCTTGCAAGTCCCTGTACGCGATGGCCAGCCGCTGGGCGGGACCATGTTCGCCAATATGCATGCCGCCTATGAGAGTCTGCCGGACGACATCAAGCACCGGCTTGAGGGGCGTCAGGCGGTTCACGACTTCCAAAAATTCTGGGATATGATGCGACAAAGGCCGGGCTCGACGCGCGGCCCATTGACCCCGGAGCAACGCGCCAAGAAACCACCGGTCGCGCATCCGATCTTCCTGCTGCATCCGCTGACCAATCGCCGGGTCCTTTACTGCAACCCCGGTTATTCCGTGCGCATTGAAGGCCTGCCGCAGGACGAAAGTGACGACCTTCTCAAGCTGCTCTTCAAGCATCAGCTGCAGGAGCGGTTCCAATACACGCACCAATGGTCCGTCAACGACGTGCTGATCTGGGAGAACATCGGAACGCTCCACAACGCCATTGCGGATTATGGCCCGCAAGAGCATCGCTACATCCGACGCTGTCAGGTGATGGCGGACAAAGTCTTTGCCGCGGCCTGAGACCAACCGTCAGACGAGCCATGAGACCGCAAACCAGCTGCGCGCCGCATCGCCTTCCTGCTGGCTCGGCGCGCCGCTTGCGAAACAGAATTGAATCCATTTCAAGTGATCAGGCTCTAACCCCCGAGAGCTTGCCCAATTCGCGTTGCGGCTGCGGCAACGCCGGAGCCGGACATCGGCGCACCGACGGCTTGAAGCGCGGCTTCAATGGTGGCCAGCGTCCCAAGCACCATCGGTGGATTGAGATGGCCCATGTGGCCAATCCGAAAGGCCTGTCCAGCGAAGTCACCCAATCCGATCCCCAGGGTCAGTCCGGCCTCGCTCTCGCAAAGCTGGCGCAGCTGCTCGCTGTCGATGGAGCCGCTGAGAACAGTCGTCGTCGAGTTGGACCGCTGCGCCGGTTCGATGATGTTGAACGTAAGGCCGTCAGGGGCCGACCAAGCCTCGACCGCAGCACGAACCGCTTCGGCGAAGAGCGTGTGGCGCGCCCAGATTGCTTCCATGCCTTCCTCGGCAATCATGTCCAACGCTGCGCGCATACCGTAGATGTGCTGCACCGGTGCAGTTCCGCAATAGCGTAGGTAGTGGGCTTCGTGCGATAATCGTGCCGTCCAATCCCAGTAGGGCGAGCGCATGTTGGCCGTCTCGTGCGCTGCCATCGCCTTGTGGCCGGCCCACACCAGCCCCAAACCCGGCGGGACCATGAGGCCTTTCTGGCTGCCGCCGACCGTGACATCAATCCCCCAGTCGTCCATGAGGTATTCGACGCATCCGAGGGAGGCAATGCAGTCGACCATGAGAAGCGCTGGATGACCGGTGGCGTCAATCGCACTGCGCAGGGCCGGAATGTCATTGATCACGCCAGACGCCGTATCAATCTGTACGACGAGAATAGCCTTGATCGAATGCTGCGTGTCGGCCTTTAGGCGTTCCTCGAGGGCGCTGGGGTCGACGGCAGCGCGCTCCGGCGCATGCAGGACCTCGACTTCCGCCCCGAGTACTGTCGCCTGCTGGCCCCAGCCGACGGCAAACCGGCCCGACTCCAGAACAAGAATGTGATCGCCGCGGCACAGCGTATTGGTCAAGGCCATTTCCCATGCACCGTGGCCGTTCGAAATGGCCATGAAGGCCTGTCCGGACGTGCGAGCCACACTTGGCAGTTCATCGAATATGCTCTGGCTGACATCTACCAGTTCGCCTTCGTAAATGTTCGGCATCGCAATATTCATCGCTTTGAGCACGCGATCAGGTATGACGGAGGGACCAGGAATCGAAGTAAGCGGACGACCGCGGTTGAGGTTCATGTCATCACCTTTGCAGGTTCGAAGGGTGAGTTGGGTGTTGAATTTCGACGAATACCCAGTCCAGCGCGCCATTGACGCCATGTTTGCGAAAAATGCAAGTGCGCCGACAAGGCGAACGCCAAGCCGGCAATGATTGTCAAGTACTGGCCGCGAAACGATCGAGCCCGAAGGGCTGAAGCAGCGGGTTGCGTTCGCCGGTTAAGATCTCTTCAGTGGCGAATTTGCCAACCGCCGGCGCCAGCGTGGCCCCTGAGTGCATGACGGCGATATAGAGCCCATCGCAGGTCGCCGGACGCGAGATGATCGGAAAGCCGTCCATCGGGATCGGGCGATTGCCCAGAGTGTACCCGGCGAGTTCGATGTCTTGGGCATCAACGAGTTGCTGCCTGACTCTTTCGAGCAACTGCTGCGAACCCAATTCAGGATCGTCATTGATCTCGCCGCCACCGAAGTCCTCGCCGGCCTGGTAGGAACCATTGGCCATCTGTCGAAAGTGGACGGCCCGCGTCAGGATCATACGACTGATCTTGACATGCGATGGCCTGGTCCGGATGAGAAGACCGGGCGTGGATTTGAGCGGCACGTTGACGCCCGCCGTGGCGGCGATCGCCGGCGTGTCGACACCGGCCGCAGCCACCACCACATCAGCGCCAATAGTCGTATCCGCCGTCGTCACTCCGGTCACGCGGCTGCCGTCGCATGCGAGCGCGCCGACGGATGTCTGTTTCAAGATCTTGGCGCCGCAGTCCCGCGCGGCCGCAGCGAAGAACTGTGCCGCTTCGCCGGCCTCGACCGCTCCTTCGGCGCGTGCCCACAATCCGCGCTCAGGGACGGTCTGCAGATTGGGTTCGAGCTGGCGCACGTCATTGGCGGTGATCCATTCGAGGCTATAGCCCCATTCGGTGTGTTGGGCGTAGTAGGCGTCGAGATCAAACCGGGCATCGTCGAGATAGAGAACGCCGGTCCGGCGGTAAGGGACGTTGGGATGTGATACTGCGATGTCATCCCACAGCTGCATTGAGCGCAGTCGCAGGTCATAATATGGCCGGGGATTATTATGGCTTGCATTGGTCCAGCCGAACGAGCACGGGCTGGCGACACCACCCGGATCCGCGGCATCGATCAACGTGACCCGAACGCCGTGTTGGCTGAGATGGAATGCAATCGATGATCCCACGATACCGGCGCCGACGACGATGACATGCTGTACGGTCAATACTTGCTCCTCAAGTTGAAGATCGGGCCAAAAACGCGACGTGCGCCCGCAACCGACCGAATTTGTTGCACCCTACAGGCGGCAACCGCTCGGGAAAAGTGATGTCGAGATGTGACCGATCGACAGGTTGCTCCGGACGAATTGTCAGGCACCGTTGCTACGCTGTGGCGCTTTGGCCTACAAACGGAGCGTGTTGCGACGAACAGTATGCGGGTCGGCGCACCCGAACACGTGGTTAGAGACCGCGGATTGCGCACGCATGATCATCCTGAGGAGCAAGAATGTTGCAAACACCACAACGCCGTCGTGTGGTGAGGCCGCGCGTACTCCTTCTCTTTGGCGTGGTTGCATGGCACGCCGTCCTTGCGACCGGGGAAGGCGCCACAGGGGGAGGCGCCAGGGCGGAGCCATGCCAGGCGCGGCCATTGCGCGTCGCGATCGACACCGGTCACAGTCTGCGCGATCCAGGAGCGATCAGTGCTTCAGGGCGCACTGAATTCAGTTTCAATCGGCGCTTTGTCAAAGAACTGCTGGCACGGGCCAAGTCTGACAGAAGGCTTTTGCTGCTACCGGTCAATCCGTCGGGCGGTCGCATCGGCCTTCGCCAGCGTGTCGCCGAAGCCAAGGCGTTGGATGCGGCGGCAATGATTTCGATTCACCATGATTCAGTGAATGAAAAGTATGTTCTGCCGGCGCCGAAGAGTCAGAAAAGTCCAGGTGTCGTTTCCTATGCCTTTCGCGGATTCTCGATGTTTGTGTCGCGAGACAATGGCGACTTCGAACTGAGTGTTCGTCTGGCGACCGAAATCGGTCAGCGGTTCAAGGCTGCCGGCTTTCTTCAATCGCTGCATCACGCAGAACCAATCCGCGGTGAAAACCGCGAACTCCTGCGTTGGGATCTCGGTCTTTATGATGCACCATTTGCGGTTGTCAAAGCCGCTCAGATGCCCTCAGTTCTGCTCGAAATGGGTGTGATCGTGCACCCACAGGAAGAAGCCGAACTCGATCGCCCGGAGGTGCGCGCGCGCATGGCCCGCGCCATTCTCGAAGCCTTAGCGGCATGGTGCCCATAACCTCGGCGAGTACATGTCAGCAGGTATCTGGCGGGCTCGGGGCCTTGCGATGTGACACGATTGAATGTGCGATGCACCAGCCGGCCAAAGTCGACCTGCATCGATCGGACCCGCCTCCCCAAGCTCCGGGCACAGACGCTGAACCGTCCGGCATTACGGCCGTTCGCCATGGCCTCTATGCGAAAACCGAATGAGCCGGGTGGTCAATCAATCTTGGTTCTGCCATCCTCAATGCGAAACTCAAAAGGTGGGCGAACCGTCGACGGGCCTTGAAGTCGTGAACGTCAAAACAATAGGTCGATAGGGAAGCATTCAATAAACCAGACCAGGGAGGAACTATGTCCAGATTTTTTTCATTGGTAACTGCGATGACAGCCGGTCTCGCGGCCGTGTCCGCCCAGGCTGCGGAAAACCTGACAGCCGAAACGGCCGGGCCGGGTGGCGCTCCTTATACGACAATCATATCGTTGGGAGAGCTGGCGTCGAAGGCCGGTATCGCCAATTTCCAAGTGCTCGATTCGCAAACACTAACCAATTCCCTACAGAATGTTGCTGAGGGCAAATCGGACGTGGCGGCGGCGCCTTTTATTCTTCC
>JBPCWB010000136.1:0-4689 GCA_051009955.1 Hyphomicrobiaceae bacterium
CGACAACGGCGGGCACACCGGTAAAATCCTGCATCAGGACCCGTGCCGGGCGGAAGCCAATTTCCGTGCTCGCCTTGCCCTTTGTCTCGGCCCACTTGGCCGTCGCGATAATGTCATCCTTGGTGACTGAGCGACCGTCTTCATTGCGCAGCAGGTTTTCCAGCAGGACTTTCAGCGAATAAGGCAGATTGGAAATGTCGCCCAGGCCATTGGCGGCAGCATCCGGCAATGAGAAATAGGTGTAGGTTTTGCCAGCTGCCGTGAGTGTTTTCTTACAGTTAAAGCTGTCCAGCGAGGTTTGTCCCTGCGCGGTCATGGTGAGTCCTCCTCACAAATTGTTTTTGATGCCGCGCCGCCGGAGTGCCGGCGAATTGGATGGCGCAATTGCCCAAACGTTAGCTTCAGAATACAGCGACCCTGACGGCGCCAGTTCTGCGCGAGCGCGGTGATGTGCTGCTCTTATAACCTGTTGGCTTGCCGGGGACCACTAGGCTTTGTAGTGAAATCACGTCGCAATCGCGTGAAATCGCCGCGATCTGAATTGTGCGGCGGACATCGGGGAAGGAATTGCACCATATGGCGCTGTCTCTTGTCGTGCAGGACGTCGCAGTCGAACGCGGGGGCTTGCGTGTGCTGGACGGTCTCGCGTTTGCGCTGGCCGGGGGAACTGTGCTGGTCGTGACCGGTCCCAATGGGGCGGGGAAAACGACGCTGCTCCGTGCAATTGCCGGTTATCTGCCGGTTTTGCGAGGCTCGGTTTCACTACTGGGCGGCGATAGCGAACACGAGGTTGCGGAGCAGCTGCATTACGTCGGTCATCAAAATGCAGTGAAAGGAGCAATGACGGTTCGCGAAAACCTGATGTTCTGGGCTGACTATCTGGGCGGGGATCAGGTTTCAGTGGCTCGTGCTATGGACGACTTCGGATTGCTTGATCTTGCCGAGATACCCGCCGCCTTTCTGTCCGCCGGACAGCGGCGCAGGCTCGCCCTCGGCCGGTTGCTGGTTGCTCACCGGCCTGTCTGGTTGCTTGATGAGCCGACTGTTGCACTAGATGGCGCGAGCCGTGACCGGTTGACGGCCATTGGAGACCGACATCTGCAAGACAACGGTATCATCGTTGCGGCGACGCACCTGCCGTTGCCGTTTTGTCAGATCCAGGAGCTGGGGATCGGCCTGCGCGAGGTCGCAGCATGAAGTCGTTTCGTGCTCTCATACTGCGCGATGTCCGATTGGCGTTTCGCGAAGGCGGCGCAATTGGAACGGCGCTGGGCTTTTATCTGATCGTCGTCGCGCTGATTCCGGTCGCGGTCGGGCCCGATCTCAAATTGCTGCAGCTCATTGCGCCGGGCGTGTTGTGGGTGGCACTGCTGCTATCGGCTCTTCTGTCGCTCGGTCGCGTCTTCGATCCGGACTTCGATGACGGCTCGCTGGAGATCATGGCGATCTCCGCCCTGCCGTTGGAGCTCACCGTTGTCGCCAAGAGCCTGGCCCATTGGATGACGACAGGATTGCCGTTGGTGGCGATGACCCCTTTACTCGGTTTGCTGCTCAACCTCGATCTCTCGGCCGCTCCGGTCGTCGTTGGTACAATGCTGGTCGGCACGATTGCGATCAGTTTTCTCGGTGCCATCGCTGCGGCATTGACGCTGCAGGCCCGACGGGGCGGCATGCTTGTCGCAATTCTGGTATTGCCACTTTATGTGCCGACGCTGATCTATGGCGTGACAACGATATCCATCGCCTTGACGCCGCCGGGCAGTCCGTGGCCATCATTTCTACTGCTTTGCGCGATTTCAATGGGATCGCTGGTGATTGGCCCATGGGCGGCTGCGGCTGCACTGCGGCATCAAATGCAATGACAGCTGCAAGAATTGCTGTGCATTTGGAGGACGGAATTGATTGGTATGGTCGACTGAATTGACATGCAGAGCCTAACGCAAAAACTCGCCAATCCGACGCGATTTATGACGATCTCCGGTTATGTTCTACCGGTGTTGGTCGTCACCGCCGCGCTGGCCCTCACGGTCGGCCTCTACCTGGCGTTCTTCGTTGCGCCTGTCGATTACCAGCAGGGCCACACCGTCAAGATCATGTTTGTGCATGTTCCGAGTGCATGGCTGGCCATGATGGGGTTTGGCCTTATTGCCTTGTCGAGTTTTGGGTTTCTGGTCTTTCGGCATCCGCTTGCGGATGTCTCGGCGAAGACGGCGGCACCAATTGGCGCGGCCTTTACGTTGCTGGCTCTGGTCACCGGATCGCTGTGGGGCAAGCCCATGTGGGGCACCTATTGGGTCTGGGATGCGCGGCTGACGTCTGTTCTGATCCTTTTTTTCCTTTATCTGGGGCTGATTGCGCTGCGTTCGTCGATCAGCGATGAAGCTCTTGCCGGCAAGCAGGCGGCGGTACTGGCGATCGTCGGCGTGGCCATTCTCCCATTCATAAAAATATCCGTGGAGGGGTTGAGTATACCCTGGCTGGGTATCGAACTACCGAGTTGGAATACCCTGCATCAGCCGTCCAGTGTCCTGCGATCCGACGGGCCGAAAATCCACAGCTCGATTTTGGTGCCGCTGCTGATCAATGCGCTTGGCTTTACGCTGATGTTCTTTGCCATGCACGTGAAAGCAATGCGCAACGAGATTTTGCGGCGCCGCGTCGTGGCGTTGACATTGGCGGAAGTGTCGCGGGCCCGGGCCAGTGATCTGGCGGCGGCGGAGTGAGACGGCGGAATGTTTGATTTTGGCAAGCACGCGATCTTCATTTGGTCATCTTATGGTGCCGTTGTCATCGTGCTTTTCGGATTGGTCATCCGGCTGATCGCTGACGGTCGGCGCTACCGGCGGCAATTGGATGACTTTGAAGCCCGCGGTATCAGGCGGCGCTCAGACGCGGAGTAGATCGAACGGTGAGCGATCAATCACATTTGCAGGATGGGACGACCAAACGCAGCGGTGGGTTCGGTTGGCTTGTCATGCCACTGCTGGTGTTCGCCGCCATGGCCGTCATGTTTGGTTATGCGTTGCAGACCGGTGATCCATCACGGTTGCCGTCGGCCTTGATCGGCAAACCGGCACCGAAGCTCGATCTGCCGCCACTGGGCGGACTGGCTGAGCCGATACCCGGTCTGGCAGCCGGCGACTTCACGAAGGGAAAAGTGACGGTGGTGAATTTCTGGGCGTCGTGGTGTGGTCCGTGCCGCGACGAGCACCCGGTCATTGAGGAACTCAAGAAGCGATCGACGGCGCATCTGGTAGGTATCAATTACAAGGATCCCGCGCCGGGAAGCACGCGCTTTCTGACCCAGTACGGGAATCCATACGACTCCATCGGCGTAGATGCTTCGGGTCGCGCGGGCATCGAGTGGGGGGTCTATGGCATGCCGGAAACATTTGTCGTCGATCCCGCCGGCCGGGTTGCCTACAAGCACGTCGGGCCAATGTCACCAAAAGACCTGGAAGAAAAGATCCTGCCAGCGATCACTGCGGCACAGGCTTCCAAGGGCGAGTAGACATGCTTGCGCCTGCCCCACGGTGGTCCGGGCGTCCGGGCTGACGTCCACACCAGCTACAACCTGAAAGATTCTGGTTTCACCGAATCGGCAATTCTGTTGAGTTGGGCGCACCAACGCCGACACGTGCATACCTCGGGGCAACGAGGCAAACAGCACGCATCGTCCGTTGGCAGGTCCATCCCGATGCAGGGTCTGGCGGTGAAGCTTCGCCTGCGGATGGGCCGGTTCCATGCAATGGACCAGGGTGACCATTCCATTGGTGAAACGTGGCAGGGCTCTCCATGCGGAGGGCCCTTTCGCGTTTCTGGTGCTGCTTGAATATGAGTCGACTTCAAAGCGCAAGCATTTTAATGTCAAAAACGAACAGAAAAATGCGTAATTTCCTATGTCTGGGGCGCCAAAGAAACAGCAGACGGTGCTAATTCGCATGAGCGTGTCGGCCAAGCTGCACCGGTACCTGTCATATCTGGCGCGCACCACGACGATGGGGGCGTCGGAGAATGACGTCGCGTTGTTCCTATTGACCCGCGAGCTTGAGAACCTGCGTCAAACCGAACGCTATGGGTTCGATCTTTCCGACGATGACGATTAGAGTGACCATCATTGTTTGATGGATCATGAGCCGAGCGCCGCTTGTCCGGCATGTCGCCGCGTGACTCTGGAGACCATACATGCCTTGGCCGGAAGCGATCGAACTCCACGGCGATATCGTGTCGGTTGTGCCACTCACGCGCGATCATTGTGCTTCGCTGAAGGAAGCTGCCGCGGATGGCGACTTGCACCGTCTTTGGTACACCAGCGTGCCGGCGCCGGAAGCGATGACCGATGACATTGAAAAGCGCTTGTCGATGCGTGAAAGCGGCTTCATGCTGCCGTTCAGTGTCATTGATCGTGGCTTCGGCAAGCCGATTGGGATGACGACCTACCTCAACATTGACGAAGCGAACCGGCGGCTGGAAATCGGTGCAACCTGGTATCGGCAGTCGGTCCAGCGCTCCGGCCTCAACACCGAATGCAAATTTCTTTTATTGCAACATGCGTTCGAGACCCTGGACTGCATTGCCGTTGAGTTTCGTACGCACTTCATGAACCGGCAAAGCCGCCGTGCGATTGAGCGTCTTGGCGCCAAGCTCGACGGTGTTCTGCGCAACCATACGATCATGCCAAATGGAACG
>JBPCWB010000137.1:0-11850 GCA_051009955.1 Hyphomicrobiaceae bacterium
ACCAATCCACGCAGATCCTTCGGATTGAGCCCGGCGACGGAACGCGCGAAGAGCTTGACGCCGGCAATTTCTCGCACGGCGTCGCCAGCTGCACCGCCATTGGCCTGCGCCCCTCCGCCCAGCGCCAACTGGCGCTTTGCGTCAGAGAGTTGCCGTTCCAATTGTTTGCGCTCTTCTGTCAGCGTGGCAACGCGTGCGACGACGTCCTCCGGCCTTGCGCGTAACATGCCGGCAAGTTCCCGCATTCGCATATCCTGCGCCGCGAGATGATGGCGTGCGCCGTCTGCCGTCAAAGCTTCAATACGCCGTACACCGGCAGCGGAAGCCGTTTCTGCAACGAGACGAATGACACCAATATCACCCGTTCTGCGGACGTGAGTTCCGCCGCAAAGCTCAACGGACCAGGCCTTGTTGGCCTTAGCTCCGTTTTGGTCGAGCCCCATTGACACGACACGCACTTCATCACCGTACTTTTCGCCAAAGAGCGCCATCGCCCCAGTCTCAATGGCATCGTCATAGGCCATCAGCCGGGTTTCCACCGGTGCATTCTGGAGGACGATCGCATTCGCCATGTTCTCGACGTGTGTGATCTCTTCCGTACTCATCGGTTTCGGATGCGAGAAGTCGAACCGCAGACGTTCCGGCGCAACCAACGAACCTTTCTGCGCGACATGGTCACCGAGAACAAGACGCAGGGCTTCGTGAATCAGGTGCGTCGCAGAGTGGTTTGCCCGAGTTGCGGATCGCAGTTCATGATCCACAACGAGTTCCACGGCGTCGCCGAGCGAAAACGCGCCCTTGCCTACTGTCCCGACATGAACGACCAGGTCACCGAGCTTCTTCTGCGTGTCGGTGACGTGGAACTCCGCCCCTTCAATACCTTTAATGATCCCCTGGTCGCCGACCTGACCGCCACTCTCGCCGTAGAACGGTGTCTGGTTGACGATCAACTGCGCCTCGTCGCCTTGCTTCAGCGTTTTGACCTCGCTGCCGCCGCTCACCAGGGCGCAGATCTCACCCTCCGCCAACTCCGTTTCATAACCCAGGAACTCACTCGCGCCGACTCGTTCGCGAACATCGAACCAGATGGTCTCTGTCGCCGCTTCACCGGACCCCTTCCAGGCCCGGCGTGCTTCCTCCTTCTGCTTTTCCATTGCCGTGCTGAAGGCATCCGTATCGACACTTATTCCGCGCGAACGCAGCGCATCCTGTGTCAGGTCAAGAGGAAACCCATACGTATCGTACAGTCGAAAGGCGACATCGCCCGAGAATACATCGCCGCTCTTCAGCGCTTCACTTTCCGTATTAAGCAGACCGATACCGCGCTCGAGGGTCTTGCGGAAACGCGTCTCCTCAAGTTTCAAGGTCTCGGTGATCAGCGCCTGCGCGCGCAGCAATTCCGGGTAGGCATCCGACATCTGGCGCATGAGCGCGCTGACAAGCCGGTGCATCAACGGTTCTGCGGCACCCAACAAATGCGCATGCCGCATGGCGCGGCGCATGATGCGCCGTAGCACGTAGCCGCGCCCTTCATTGGACGGCAGAACACCATCGGCGATCAAGAAACTTGATGCCCGCAGATGATCCGCGATGACCTTGTGGCTCGGCGTCTGATCGCCCTCGGCCTCGACGCCCGTCGCATCGACCGACGCCGCTATGAGCGCCCGAAACAGGTCCGTCTCGTAGTTGTCGTGAGTGCCCTGCAGAACAGCAGAAATCCGCTCCAGCCCCATGCCGGTGTCGATTGATGGTCGAGGCAGCGCAACGCGCTCGTCCGGCGTCACCTGCTCGAACTGCATGAAAACGAGGTTCCAGATTTCGATAAACCGGTCGCCATCCTCATCCGGCGAACCTGGCGGACCGCCGGGAATATGGTCACCGTGGTCGAAAAAGATCTCCGAACAGGGACCGCAGGGTCCGGTCTCCCCCATCGCCCAGAAATTATCAGAAGTTGGAATACGGATGATCTTTTCGTCAGCAAACCCCGTTAGTTTCTTCCAGATGTCGAAAGCTTCATCGTCTTCCGCATAGACGGTCACAAGCAGCCGTTTCGGATCGAGGCCAAATTCCTTGGTAATGAGGTTCCAGGCCAGTTCGATGGCGACGTCCTTGAAATAGTCGCCGAACGAAAAATTCCCGAGCATTTCAAAGAATGTGTGATGGCGGGCCGTGTAGCCGACGTTATCGAGATCATTGTGCTTGCCGCCGGCGCGCACGCATTTCTGCGACGTCACCGCACGATTGTAGGGCCGCGCCTCCTGTCCAGTGAACACATTCTTAAATTGGACCATCCCGGCATTGGTGAACATTAACGTCGGGTCGTTGCGCGGCACCAGCGGTGACGAGTCAACGCACTCATGCCCGTTCTTGGCAAAGTAGTCGAGAAATGCACTGCGGATCTCGTTGACGCCAGTCATAAATGTTCCGTTCTCTCAAATCCCACGGCCACTCGGCCCGCGACGCCGCTCCGCCGATCGAAATCCGACGGATGCCAGACACATGCAAGCCTTCGAGGCCCTATTTACCTGTGGCCGCCGGTACTGTCCACAAACCGTCGGAAGCACGCGGCTGCCTGATCAAAGAGCTGAACAGGTGCGCGCAATATCGACAGCTGCTACTGCACTCTGTTAGAACCGGCAAAACCTGACCTGTTGACAATCCCGAGCATTATCAAGGAACGCGGACATGCGCCACGGCGGCAAGATCTTGGCAGACCAACTGGCGATACAGGGCGTCAAAGCAGCTTTCACAGTTCCGGGCGAAAGCTTTCTTGCGGCGCTGGACGGCCTCTACGACGTGCACGGTGTCGAGACCATCATCTGTCGCCAGGAGGGCGGCTCGGCGATCATGGCCGAAGCCTGGGGCAAACTGACCGGCCAACCCGGAATTTGTTTCGTGACGCGGGGGCCGGGCGCCGCCAATGCCATGAGCGGCCTGCATATTGCGCAGCAGGACTCAACGCCAATGATCATGTTTCTGGGATTACCGGCCTCTGATACCGAGGATCGCGAAGCCTTTCAGGAAATCGCAACAACGCAGCTTTTTGCATCATTTGTGAAATGGGTTGGCGTCATTCGCGATACCGCCAGGATTCCTGAATATATTAGTCGCGCCTTCCATATCTCCCAATCGGGGCGCCCGGGTCCCGTGGTCCTCGGCCTTCCGGAGGATATGCTCGCCGAATCCGCCGACGTCGCAGATGCCAAACCGGCCATCATTGCCGATCCGCAACCGGCCGAAAGCCATCTCGACGCACTGAACGAGGCGCTGACGCAGTCGAGCCGGCCACTGATGATTGTTGGCGGTCCTGGATGGAGCGTCGAAACGCGTACCGGGATTGAGGCATTTGCGAAGCGGTTTTCACTCCCCGTCGCGGCTTCGTTCCGTTGCCAGGACTACATCGACAACACTTGCGCAAACTATGTCGGTCATGCCGGCGTCGGGATGGACCCATCGCTGGCGCAAACGATCAAACAAGCGGACACATTGATCGTTGTCGGTGCGCGACTCGGCGAAATGACCACCAACGGCTACACGCTGATTGATATCCCCAACCCCGAGCAGAAGCTGATCCATGTCCACCCCAGTGGCGATGAACTGGGCAGCGTTTATCGGCCGGAGATTGCGATCAATGCGTCGGCCGCGGCCTTTTCGAAGTCGCTCGAGAACCTGCAGACACCGGCCAAGGTCGCCTGGGGCGCATGGCTCGCCGAATCCCGCGCAAACTATGAGAAGACGACGCAGCCACTGCCCGTACCCGGCGCCGTAAAGTTGCCAGAGGTCATCAAAATGGTCTCGGAGGCCGTCTCCGACGATGCCGTCATCTGCAATGGCGCCGGAAACTATGCCGCGTTCCTACACAAGTACTACACCTATCGCGACTATCGCACCCAGCTTGCACCAACCTCAGGCTCCATGGGTTACGGCGTTCCCGCTGCCGTCGCCGCCAAGTTGGCGGACCGCAGCAAAACCGTCGTCGCCTTTGCCGGCGATGGTTGCTTCATGATGACGTCGCAAGAACTCGCAACCGCCATGCAATACGACTTGCCGGTCATCATGATCGTTGCCAACAACGGCATGTACGGCACGATCCGCATGCATCAGGAACGCAGCTATCCTGGTCGCGTCGTCGGCACTGGCCTGCGCAATCCGGATTTTGCCGCTTTCGCGCGTAGTTTCGGCGCACACGGAGAGACCGTCGAGTCAACCGAAGACTTCATGCCGGCCTTCGAGCGCGCACGTGCATCCGGTTTAGCCACGGTTATTGAATTAAAGATCGATCCTGAGGCGATCACGCCGCGACAAACACTGTCCGAGATCCGTTCACAATCATGAACAAAACATTAAACTCAGAATGAAACTTTCTCGAATATTAAGGAGTGTAAACAAGAGGTAAATTTAACGATTTGCTCATTAAACCTGTTTGGTAATGCGTCTCGACTTAAAAGCCCTAATAAAGTATTTTCCAATTACTCGATGAAACGGCAACGGCACTAACCAAACAATGGACTTGCAGGCGACGAAATATTTCAGTGGACCACGTGGCTCCTTGCTACTTGTGATCGCACTGATCTTTTTCGCAGCATCGTCAGTCCTGCTGATGAGTTCCTTGTCATCACGATCTGACGCGACTGTCGGCCTAGGTAGCGTGCCTGTTGTTTCATCTCTCGGTTTTTCTCGTCTCGTGTGACGCACGCCAGACGCGTGCAACGCTCAACCCACTCCTGTGAACGACTCCTTACCTGCCCTCCCCGGATTACCGGTGGAGGGCTTTCTTTTTCAAAGTTAAGAATTACGGCTTCCAACACCGCTCCGGCACGTAAAGCGTGCATGTCGCGACATCGGCTTCTCTCGTCCGGATCGAATGGACAACGTCCTGTTAATTCACATCTAGGCCACACGCCATGAAACCGGGTCACGGATGATCAGGTCCAGCCAAGACTAATTCGACCCAGATCAGAGATGTTTTAGGCTGTCGCCTCAAACTTCAGGCTGAAATTGTGCTGCTCGGCCAAAGTGATGATCGCCCTGCGCGCCAGTTCATCGCTGATCGCCTCGAAAGGCGGCCGCAACTCCCGCCACTGGACGTCCTGCCGGTAATGCGCGACGATCGACTTGAGCACCGGGATCATCGGGAAACTCTGCACAGTCTTGCGCAATGCCGAAACGTCCGCCTGCCGGCTATCGGCCTCATCCGCGCGCCAATCGTCGAACACGCGGCGCATCGCCTTGCCGGCAATATTGGCCGTCGCCGAGATGACGCCAGCGGAACCATTTCTCAATCCGTCAAGCAGATAGAGTTCGGAGCCCGGGAACAGCTCGAAATCCGGAAACGCATCAAGGATGGCCTTCATATTCGACCAATCGCCGGACGAATCCTTGAGCCCAACAACCAGCTCCGGGAATTCCTGGCGTAAGCGTTCGATCAGACTGAGCGAGAACCCGACCTGTGAGACCGGTGGAATATGATAAAGATAGATCCGCAATCGGTCGTCTCCGACCTCGTCGATGACGTCAGCGAAGTAGCGGAACAAGCCGTCCTCCGACGGCTGCTTGTAATAGAACGGCGGCAACATCAGCACGCCACCACAACCGAGGTCCATCGCATGCTGCGTCAGGATAACCGTATCCATCAATGAGCAGGTGCCGGTTCCGGGCATCAGATTGAGCGGCTCGACGCCAGCGTCGATCAAATCTTCGAGCAGTTCCATGCGCTCGTCGAGACCGAGCGAGGTGGCCTCGCTTGTCGTCCCGAATGGCGCCAGCGCAGTGCAACCGCCATCGTCACTCAGCAACCATTCGGCATGCTCGATGAAACGGTCAGGATCGGGTGCGCCGTCCTCCGCGAACGGCGTTAGGACCGGCGCGATGACACCGGAAAAATTATTTTTGTCTGTCATCTTCCTACCTTCGACCGACTCCAATTATGCCCTGACCGGTGGCATGCGATTTACGGCATCGGAATGCCTGGCTGCTCGACTGGAATGTTGTATCCGCGCTGGACAGCCGGTCGGTCAGCGATTGCTTTATACCAGCGTGCAACATTCTCATAGGACGAAAGATCGATCTGCTGCCACTCAAAGCGCGAGATCCACGGCCATATCGCCATATCCGCGATCGAATAGTCACTTGCGACGTACTCGACCTCCGACAGGCGCTTATCCAACACGCCATAGAGGCGGCGGCCTTCTTTGCTGTAACGCTCCTCGGCATAAGGCGCTTTGCCAGGATTGTACTTCACGAAGTGATGGACCTGGCCGAGCATCGGTCCGGGACCACCCATTTGCCACATCAGCCATTCCACGACACGCCAGTGCGCTTCGCCGCTGCTCGGCCAGAATTGGCCGGTTTTCTGAGCCAGGTACATCAAAATGGCGCCGGATTCGAACAAGGACATGCCGTTGTCGCGGTCCACAATCCCAGGAATGCGATTGTTCGGGCTGATTTTGAGAAATTCCGGCTCGAACTGCTGGTCTTTGGTGATGTCCACAGCGTGCGCCTCATAGGGCAAGCCCAGCTCTTCCAACATGATCGACACTTTGCGACCATTGGGTGTGGACCATGTATATAGATCAATCATTTCTCGTGCCTCTCACGCCGTAGACAGGGTTACAATCGCGCGCCGACATTAGTCGAAACACATGGGTTGCCGCAATGCTTGTGCCGGCGCATCGCGGCAGTGTCACATGCAGCTCTGTCGCAGCCGGGCGTCGATGTCGACGTTCTGGGGCGAATTCGTCACTTGATCAGGAACCGCTGGCCGAACGCGCAACCGACCCGCACAGGCCTGTTTGCAAACCGAAAAATGCACCTTAAGCAATCTCCAACACGGAACTTGCTTCAATATGCGGCGCTTTTCACGGCTTGCCGTCAGCCGCCACGAGCGCTAAGTCCGCATAGGCATGCGAGCAAAGGGCGATAGCATGGGTATCACACCGCAAGACATTGAGAAGTCAATGTTATCCAGCTTCAATGCGGGCAAACGCGGCGACTCGCCCTACCCGCACTGGTTCCTCGACGACTGCTTCCCGGCGCCGGCCATTGGCGCAATCAACGACCTCCCGTTCGCGGCGCCCGACCTTGGCGGCGTCTCGGGCAAGCGCGAGGTGCACAACGCAACACGCTGTTATTTCGATGCCGACAACCGCAAGACATATCCAATCGTCTCGGCCGTCAGTGAAGCGCTGCAGAGTGAGGCGGTCACGACGGCCGTCGAGGCCACGTTTGGATCGGCGCTGAACGGCTCTTATCTGCGAATCGAGTACGCCCAGGATACCGATGGGTTCTGGCTTGAACCGCACACCGATCTCGGCGTCAAACTGTTCACCTGCCTACTCTATCTGTCAGATGAGCCCGGACACGCCGAACTCGGCACCGACATCTATGATCAAAACAAGACCCACGTCGGCCGCTCACCGTTCGCGCCGAATGCCGCGATGGTGTTCGTGCCATCCGATGTGACATTTCACGGCTTTGAGGCGCGGCACATTCCGGGCGTGCGCAAATCTCTGATCATCAACTATGTCACCGATGAGTGGCGGGCTCGCGAGCAACTGGCGTTCCCCGATCAGCCGATCGTGCGCTGAGCGCTGACGGCGGCTTTTTTGACCCAGCCTGGACGTCCGGCCTCCTTTCGCCAGGCCTGTCGGGACGCGCCATTGGACCGCGCACGCAAACGGCATTGGTCGAACGGCCCCGCCATTGTTATATTCAAAGTTCAGCAATGGGGATGAACACCATGTCAGACAGCTCTTTCGCCTCGGGACAGTGCCTCTGCGGCGCCGTAACCTACAAGATCAACGGTGAGCCCATCGGCGCCGGCCAGTGTCACTGCAAGGATTGCCAGCGCGCCTCGGGCACCGGCCACATGTCATTGGCCTTTTTCAAGGCCGATGATGTCGACGTCCAGGGCGAGACCGCAAGTTTTGCTGTGACGGCGGAAAGCGGCAACACCAACACGCGGCATTTCTGTCCCAAGTGCGGCGGCCGTCTGTTCGGTGAAAACAGCGCCCGGCCGGGCATGCTCGCGGTTGCCATCGGCTCGGTTGACGACAACGACTGGTTCGAACCGCAGCGCATCGTCTACGTCAAGGACAAGCCGCAGTGGGACGTCACGTCGACCGACGTTGCCAACTTCGAGCGAATGCCGCCGCCGCCCAAGTGAGCCCGGCCATGAGCACTCTGCAGTGGGTTGGCCGCGATCTCGCACCGGACGCCGGCCATCTGAGCATTGACGCCAAAACGCAAGACGAGATCCTGCAGCTTGCGGACCTGCTTGCGGCCAATCCCCTGCCCACCGAAGCCTTGCTGCCGGAAGACTTTGATCTGCCCCGCTGCCGGGCGCTGATGGCGCGAGCCAAGTCACTCGCGGACGATGAACTGGGCTTTGTCCTCATCGACCGCATCGACCTCGACCGTATCGCGCGGCCCATCGCCGTGCAGATCGCGTGGCTCCTGGCGTCGATGATCTCCCGCCCCGTCGCGCAGAACTGGACAGGCGCGCTCCTCTACGGCGTCGCCGATACTAGCAAACAGAAACCCGGCGACGGCATCCGGCCCGACGTGACCAACGCCGAGCAGAATTTCCATACCGACAACTCCTACAACATCATGCCGCCGGACTTCGTCGCGCTGTTCTGCCAGCAGACGGCGAAGTCGGGTGGCATCAGCCGCATCGTCAGTTTCGAGACCGCCCGGGAGCGGATGCAGGCGCGTCACCCGGACCTGATCGACCGTCTCTCCCAGCCGTTCCTGTTCGATCGCCAGCGTGAGCACGCCCCGGGCGATCCAATGTGGCTGGCCAACCCGGTCTTTGCGCAACAAAACGGCAGGTTGCACACGCGGCTCTCGGCCTACCTCATCCGGCAGGGCTATGACCTGGCTGGCGAAAGTCTGGACGATGCCGGCGATGCCGCCCTCGACGCGCTGACCGCCATTATCGACGACCCGGATCTCTACAAGGAGTTCTTTTTCGAACCCGGCCAGATCCAGATCGTCGACAACCGCCGCATCGGCCACAAACGCACGGCGTTCGAGGACTGGCCGGAGCCGGAACGCCAGCGCCATCTGACACGCCTGTGGCTGCGCGCCGACGGCCGGCGATTTTATAACGGGTGAGACGGGGCGACCCGCGCTACTCGGCAATCCTCGCGAACGATCGCGATTAGCCGAACGGGCGGTATCTGTGGGCGGTATCGGCTCGCCTTTCGTGACGGACGAAGTCAACCTGGCGCTGACCAAGAACAAGCTGGTGACGACCCCGTCGACGGCTTCGACCATGGCCAGATCTCGTTGGGCTTTCGCCGGCGGTCGTCAATCTCGATCATCGACTTCGGCGGCGTCGCGTGTCGTCGGTTGCGTTAAGAGCAATGGTGGAGCAGCAAGGACGGGTGAATTGCGGGCATGTCGTGGCAGATGGGCGGCGCTAAGGCTGGAACCATACAATTTCGGACCCCGGCCGGCGACGCTACTTCACACGGTCGATATTGGCAGTTGGGGAAAGCTGCCGTTGCACTGTAGCATTGCGGTGACGTGATGGGCCAGGAGCGGTCGCTCTCCGAGTTTCCCATCATAATTGCTCTCTACCTTCCAGCGCGACCGCTGCATCCACCTCCACTACGGGATCGTTGAAGGTCCAACGGGGAACCGTGCGCATGCGGCTGAGGTTGGCAAAGCCGTCTGAAAACGCAGCGCCATCTGGTAAGTCGTCCCGAAGTGCAGCCTCGAATTCCTTGCCAAACCCTTCAAATCCCTCCGGATCCAATTCGCACAAGTGGATCTGGTTCCATTCAGTCTTCAGACCCGGGTCTTGGTAGAGCACCGCCGCCGTCTCCATCGCCCTGAATGTCCCGAACTTATTGGCACGCACAAGTTTTGTTGCGGCGGGGCCGCAATACTCCCGCATGACGTCTCGATATTCACCGAGATATTTCGGCTGCACCTGGATGTATTCCAATGATGCTTGGCGTTCAGGCCTATCGGATGAGCCTTGCCAGTCGCGCGGCAGAATAAAGGACGAGGGGGAGGTCAAGAGTATCTCCGCGCGCAACAGGTCCAGCCCCGTCGGTTGCGGATTGAGCACGAGTTCGCGGATAGCGTCGGCCGGAACTATGTCGCGAAAGTAGCGCAGCTCAAGATGGCTCCAGACGGGCGCCTCTGCAGCGTTTTGAAATACAGTGCGGTGCTTGTAGAGCGCCTGCCCCAGGCATGTTTCCCCAAAGCGCGCCCAATTGATGGAGCTGTCCTTGAGCGCGGCTTCCATCTCGCGGCCATTCACCTGAATAGTCCGGGCAAGTACCACGTGACGGTCGTTGGGTTCAATTCTAGTCATAGTCGTATCGTTCGAAGGGTGGATGGGTTCGGTCATAGAAAGTCCTCACCTGGAAGGGACGCCCGGTTCTATCCAGGTAACTTTAGCTTGCCAGGAGAGAAAGCGGTCGGAAACGGTAAAACCTTTCCACCTGTACGGTGTGCTTTCACTGGCGACAAAGCAGCAATTCTACTTTGCTGCGCACGCGGGCCTCATGCACATTTGCGGCTCCGGTCCTCGGGGCCTGCCATGAATTATCTACTGCCGCCCCTCAAAGCACTGCGCGTCTTCGAGGCAGTGGCGCGCCACCGCAGTTTCAAGATGGCTGCGCACGAGCTGCACGTCACTCCTTGCGCTAACGGTCATCAGGTTCGCCTGCCGGAGGAGAGGCTGGGTGTGCAACTACTTGAGCTGCTGGCACGGCAAGTGGTGCTGGCCGGTGATGAGCCGGGGAAGCGGATCAAGTGAGTGGTGCGGAACGGCGTTGACGGAATGGCCCGGCTTGCGGGAGCTGACCGGCCGGCGAAAGGACATGCGTGAGAATAGAAATTGCCATCCGCTCAGAGGCCTGATGCACATTCCACACCGGCACTCAGTCGAACGCGACCGCATGACGGCGCAGGAACCGATCCAACTTTCCTGCCGTTCCCGCTCGCCGACTTGCGCCCGATGCAGCAAGCAGCAAGGCTGCTAAGCTCCCGATCACCACCACATAAGTCTGTTCCTTGCCGTTATTCTTTCCCAACAATCCGTATTCTTGCATGCAATTCGTGCTGCACGAGTGGGTGTCACTTCCCTAACATCAAGATAGAGAACCCTTTTTTTGTGCATGGATGGTTCCGTGAAATGCGCAAATGCCAACCGAGTAATTCTTCATTCCGGCATCGCTTAGGGCGCTCCAATCGGCCAATCTGGCACCATTGATGGCGTGCCCCGGATCATCGATTTTTACCGTTCACAATCGATTTGCGCACGACATCTTACCATAGGCAAGATCGCAAAACCGGTAGGAGTTCCCATGAAGATTGTTCAAGCATTGCTCGCAACAGCATCAATCGTGACCGTATTCGCCGCCCCAAGCATGGCCGCAGACGAAAAAATGAGCTTCTTCATTACGAGTGTCGGCGGCGGCAAGGGCGGTGACCTGGGTGGTCTTGCTGGTGCGGACGCGCACTGTTCGAAACTCGCCGCAGCAGCCGGAGTCAGCGGCAAGACATGGCGGGCTTATCTCAGCACCACTATGGTGATCGATAGAAGCAAGGGCAGGCCGTACAAGATCACGGCTGGTGTCAACGCCAGAGACCGCATCGGCAAGGGGCCGTGGCACAATGCCAAGGGCCAGCTCATTGCCAAGGATGTCGGAGAGCTGCATTCAGCAAGTGCGAAGATCGACAAACAAATGGGTCTCGACGAGAAAGGGAACGTCGTCAACGCGCGCGGCGATAAGCCGAACAAGCACGACATCCTGACAGGTTCAGATCCTCAGGGCCGCTACTCAACCGCCGGAGGCGATACGACGTGCGGCAACTGGACCAGCAGCG
>JBPCWB010000138.1:0-5372 GCA_051009955.1 Hyphomicrobiaceae bacterium
GTTCCACCGTCTCGACCTGGAAGCATTCGATAACATCGCCGGCACGGAGGTCGTGGTAGTTGGCGAATGCCATACCACATTCCTGGCCGCCGGGTACGTCCTTGACCTCATCTTTGAAGCGCTTCAGCGTCGACAATGTGCCTTCATGGATGACCACGTTGTCACGCAGCAACCGCACTTTGGCGCCACGCTCGACACGACCTTCTGTCACCAGGCAACCTGCAACCTTCCCAACCTTGGAAATATTGAAGACCTCACGAATCTCGGCATTTCCAAGGAAGATCTCGCGCAATGTCGGATCGAGCATGCCGGACATCGCGGCCTTCACGTCGTCGACCAGGTCGTAGATGATGCTGTAGTAGCGGATCTCTACGCCATCTTGCTCGGCGGCGGTTTTGGCCTGAACGTTGGCTCGCACGTTAAAGCCGATAACGACCGCCTTCGACGCAGCGGCCAATGTGATGTCAGATTCGGTAATGCCGCCAACGCCGGAATGGATAATCCGCGCGCCGACCTCCTCGTTGCCGACTTTTGCCAAGGCACCTGCAATCGCTTCAACAGAGCCTTGGACATCGCCTTTGACGATAAGCGGGAATTCTTTTTTACCCTCTTCATGCAACTGCTGCATCATCTGCTCGAGGGTCCGAGCGGTACCTGCGGAGCCAAGAGTCTCGCGGCGCTTGCGAACACGGTAGTCCGTAATCTCGCGGGCGCGGGCCTCATTTTCCACGACAGCAAACTGGTCACCAGCTTCCGGCGCAGAGTCGAATCCCAGAACCTCAACGGGGAACGACGGGCCGGCCTTGGCAACGTTGTTACCGGTGTCGTCGATCAATGCCCGCACACGGCCCCAAGCACTGCCCGCGACAACAATATCGCCCACGGCCAATGTGCCACGCTGAACGAGCAACGTCCCGACAGGACCGCGCCCTCGTTCCAGCTTGGCCTCGATGACGAAGCCTTCGGCCGAACGATCCGGATTGGCCTGGAGGTCCAGCAGTTCCGCCTGCAGATTGATCCCTTCGAGCAGGCTGTCGAGATTGGTGCGCTTCAAGGCGGAGACCTCGACCTCGAGGGTCTCGCCGGACATGCTCTCGACAATCACTTCGTGCTGCAGAAGCTCCGTGCGAACGCGATTAGGATCGGCATCCGGTTTGTCCATCTTGTTGATGGCAACAATCAGCGGCACTTCGGCGGCTTTGGCATGCGCAATGGCCTCGATTGTCTGCGGCATGACGCCGTCGTCGGCCGCGACCACGAGAATAACGATGTCCGTCACCTTGGCGCCCCGGGCACGCATCGCCGTGAATGCGGCATGGCCCGGCGTGTCGATGAACGTGATCTTCTGACCGCTTTCCGTCGTGACCTGATAGGCGCCAATGTGCTGCGTAATGCCACCGGCTTCGCCGCCTGCGACGTTCGCCGCCCGGATAGCGTCCAAGAGTGACGTCTTGCCGTGGTCGACGTGCCCCATGATCGTTACGACCGGAGCGCGCGGCTGCTGCAATGTCTCGTCGTCGATTTCACCAATGAAGCCTTCTTCGACGTCTGCTTCGGAGACGAGCTTCGCCGTGTGACCGAATTCCTCGACGATCAACTGTGCCGTCTCGGTATCGATAACATCGTTGATCTTGTGCATCGCGCCTTCCTTCATCAAATATTTGATGACGTCGACAGCACGTTCGGTCATGCGGTTGGCAAGTTCCTGAATGGTGATCACTTCAGGAATGATCACCTCCCTCGAGATCTTCTCGCGAACCTGCGAAATCCCGAGTGCCTTTTGTTTTTCGCGCTCACGCTTGCGCTTCAGCGACGCCAGTGACCGCTCTCGCTGACGTTCGTCGAAAGCATTTGTGATTGTCAGTTTGCCGCGGACGCGACCTTCCTCGCCGCGGGTAGGCGTGCGACGACCTCCGCGACGGCGCCGATCTTCTTCCTCGTCACGGACGGCCGGGGCGGGAGCTGCCGGCTTCAACGTTCTTCGCGGCGCTTCTTCCGCTTTTTTCGGCGGCTCCGGCCGCTTGGGTTCAGGCCGATCCGTGCGCGTCACGATTTTCGGAGCGCTCAAGCCAACGGTTGTCAGCAATGGCTCGCTGGCGCGGCTGGTTGTCGGACGTTGCGACTGTGACCCGCGTGCGACTGGCGCGATCTGGGATTCCGCACCCTCCGCGGCAGCCACTTGCTCTGTCTGCTTGGCCGTTGCCGCCGCCGTCGCCTCTGCCGCAACGTCAGCACCATTGGTCGTCGTCTGCGCCGTATTTTGAGCGAGCTCGGCTTCCACTTCGCGAACCTGGGCAAGTTTGGCTGCCGCCTCTCGCGCCGCCGCCTCCGCTACTTCGGCCTGCTTGCGCTCGGCTGCGGTCTCGTGCTTCTTGCGTTCGGCCTCTTCGGCCTCGGTCTTGGCGCGCTGCTTGGCGGCATCCGCCGCATCGCGCTCCGCATCTTTCGCAGCCCGTTGCGCAGCGGCGAGGGCCGCGGCACGCTTGGCGACCTCTTCCTGGGACAAGCCGCCGACCGATTCAATTGCAGCCGTGTTGGCAGCAGCCGGCCGCGCGGTCTTCCGGGCGCCGGCACGATCCGGAGCGGCGACGGTGCGCTTGCGCTTCTTCTCGACGACAACCGACTTCGAACGGCCGTGGCTGAACTTCTGTTGAACGTGACCTGCGTCAACAGTTCGATTCAGACTCAGCGGCTTACGGCCCTTCGCAGTCTTTTCGTCGGTTTCCTTCGATTCGCTCATACTTGTTCCGTCTCTTGTCCTATGTCATTCGCCGACTCCGATGGCGAGTTGCAGTTTGTCTGCGAGAAAAACTGGTCCGATCCGTCAGCGCCCGAATGCTCATACTGGGCAAAACGGTCTGCCGCCCTGCCGAACGCAAGGGCAGCATTGTGGAATGTTAAGGCAGCATGTACCACATTTGGCCTACCAATAGCCAAGCTCAATTGCGAAATGCTGAATTGACCAACAATGACCGGCCCGGTTTTTGTCACACCACAGACCGCGCGATACTTGCGCGCAAGCCGGTTCTTGCCGTCATCACTGGCATCTGCAGCCTGAATAAGAATAGAACATTCGCCGCCATCGATGCGTTTTTCGACGCCGGTGAATCCTGTGACCACACAGCCGGCTTTGTTGGCGAGGCTAAGGGCGCGTAGAGCGCGTCGGCAAAGAAGGTCGCTGACACGCTGGCCGAGTTCCGGTTCCACATTCACGCGCCGCCGCATCGCCCGCTTGAATGCGCCCGTACGGATGGCTTTCTCCAGCAACCGCCGCGAGTTCACCACCCAGGCACCGCGGCCCGGCAGCGCGTTGGCTAAGTCTGGGACGATATCGCCGTCTGGCGACAATACGAACCTGATGAGGTCTCTTCTATCGCACTGCGCGCGCGACACAATGCACGTGCGCACGGAGGCAACTCCGTCCGACGCAACCAGATTGTGCCGCTTTGCGTTCATCGCGCGTATGGACCCTTTCGAGCATCAGTTTGCGTTTACAGCGGATTGATCATCGTCAGCGGCATCCGCTGCCAATGGCTCAATCGCCGATTCATCTGCAAGCTCATCATCAGTCGTCTCTTCTGGATTGACCAGATCATCGGGATTGATCCAGCCTAGGAGAATCCGTGCGGCCAGAATCATTTCTTCTGCTTCTTCGCGGCTGAAGTCGAAACCGTCAAGGACTCCTTTGTGCCGGATCGGTTCGGCACCTTTTTCCTTACTGCGCTCGACCCATCCAACCAGATCATCGGTGGCGCAATCGGCGACGTCCTCCAGTGTCTTGATGTCATTCTCGCCGAACGCCACCATCATCGCCGTCGTTACACCGGCAATGCTGGTAATGTCGTCAGAGACGCCAAGCTCTTTGCGTCTCGCGTCGCGCTCTTGTTCCTGGGTTTCGAGGAATTCTCGCGCGCGGTCTTGGATTTCCTGTGCAGTCTCTTCGTCGAACCCTTCAATCGCCGCCACCTCGTCCAGTTCGACAAACGCGACCTCTTCGACGGTCGTGAAGCCCTCTGTCACCAGAAGCTGTGCGATCACTTCGTCGACGTTGAACGACTCCATGAACAGCTGGGAGCGGTCTGCGAACTCTTTCTGGCGCCGCTCGCTCTCCTCCTGCTCCGTCAGGATGTCGATATCCCAACCGGTGAGTTGAGATGCCAGCCGCACATTCTGCCCGCGGCGGCCGATGGCCAGCGACAACTGACTCTCCGGCACAACAACTTCAATTCGCTCGGAGTCCTCATCGAGCACGACCTTGGCGACTTCGGCCGGTGCCAACGCGTTGACAATAAAACTCGCGGCATCGTCATTCCACGGGATGATGTCGATCTTCTCACCCTGCAACTCGTTGACCACCGCCTGAACACGCTGACCGCGCATCCCGACGCACGCCCCAACCGGATCGATCGACGAATCCTTGGAGATGACCGCGATCTTCGCTCGCGAACCTGGATCACGTGCGACCGACTTGATCTCCACAACGCCGTCATAAATCTCCGGCACCTCCATTGCGAAGAGCTTCGACATGAACTCCGGACGCGCCCGCGATAAGAAGATCTGCGGGCCGCGCTGCTCACGACGAACATCGTAGACGTAGGCGCGGATGCGGTCGCCGTACCGTACGTTCTCACGCGGGATCATTTCGTCACGGCGGATGATTGCCTCGGCCCGGCCGAGATCAACAATGACATTGCCATACTCGACACGTTTGACGGTGCCGTTGGTGATATCTCCGGTCCGATCCTTGTATTCCTCGAACTGACGATCACGCTCGGCGTCGCGCACCTTCTGGACGATGACTTGTTTGGCGTTTTGTGCTGCAACCCGGCCGAAATCCATGGGCGGCAACTCTTCCACCAATTCCTCGCCAAGTTCCGCATCCGATTTGATCTTGCGGGCCTGATCGAGCGTCAGTTCCATGGCCTCGTTCTCGACTTCCTCGACAACCGTGAGGACCCGCGTCAGCTGTGTTGCGCCGGTTTTCGGATCAATTGCACAGCGAATATCATTCTCCAGGCCATAGCGGGATTTGGCCGCCTTCTGAATAGCGTCCTGCATGGCATCAATGACGATCATGCGGTCAATGGACTTCTCACGGGCAACCGCATCAGCGATCTGCAACAGCTCGATCCGGTTTGCACTCACGCCAGCCATAGCCATGCTCAATCATCCTTCTCGTCAAAACCGCCAGTATCGTCCGTCCCGTCCGGTTCGGTGACGCCGGCCCCCGACCGCCCCTTTTTTGATCTGCGCAGAGATTCGCGGATGAGGTCATCCGTCAGGACGAGGCGCGCGCTTTCGATGCTCGCGGTCGATAGTCCAAGCACTTGTCTGCCTATCTGGTCAAGGTCAACTTCAAGGCGAATTTCACC
>JBPCWB010000139.1:0-5475 GCA_051009955.1 Hyphomicrobiaceae bacterium
GCGGTGCCGATGGAGCAGGTCGTCGACATCGTCGCCACGGACGGCGAGAACACGCCGTTTCATCGGATGTGCATTTCGATGATCACGCATCCGCGCTCCGACGAAGATACGGTCGCGGTTCTTAAGACATGGACAGACAAGATCGATCCGGCGGCTGTTCCAATTTCAATCCTGTCGAACCCGACGACAATGACGCGAGACGATGTCGAACGGCTGCATGCCATGGGTGCCGATATTTTCACTGTTGCACTCGATGCTGCAACCCCGGAAATCTTCGACAGAACCCGAGGGAAAGGTGTCGCGAGCCCACACACTTGGCGGAAGTATTGGGAGATTCTGCTCGACGCCCGGGATATATTCGGAGCCCAGAAATTCGGGGCCCATATTATCGTGGGGATGGGTGAGACGGAGCGTGACGTCCTGAGTCTCGTCCAGCAGTTGGTCGACCTGGGAGGGCATAGCCATATGTTTTGTTTCTTTCCCGAGAAGGGGTCATTGATGGACCATCTGCCGGCGACGCCGAGAGATCAGTGGCGCCGCGTGCAACTGGGGCGCTACCTGATCGACTACTGCGGGCAACGTGCAGAAAAAATGACGTTCGATGATCGAGGAAGAGTGGTCGACTTCGGACTTCCAACGGCTGAATTGGACGCCGTCATAGACTCCGGTATCGCATTTAGAACATCCGGTTGTCCCGGAAAGTTTGCGGATGACATCTCGGCTTGCGACAGACCATTTGGCGACTCGCCACCCACCGATATCGCCAGTTATCCGTTTCAGCCGGGGGCCGCGGATCTTCGATTGATCCGTCACCAGCTTGACAAGGAAAAACCAGGTCAGGTCTATCTCAACGGTGAGGAACTCGAACCCGAGAATTGGCAGTAATCGGCACGGAGCGCCAGCGGCGGCCTGAGTTATGCCCTCGCGGCAAGTGACGATTGGCATGATGCGTAACGGGTCGAAGTTTTAGCGCAAAAGGACAGACCGATGGCGGTTCCCTTTCGATCGATCGACACAGCGGTGCGGCCGGGCCGAAAGCAAATTGCGTTCGACCAAGCATTGGTTGATTTGCACATTGATGGTGTCGTGCCAGACACGCTGCGGTTTCTGCGATTTCCTCCGACGGTGCTGGTCGGCCGACACCAGGCGATCAGTCGCGAGGTGAAAATCGACTACTGCAGCGCAAACGGCGTCGGGTTGGCGCGTCGCATCACCGGCGGCGGGGCTATCTATCTTGATGAAAACCAAGTTGGCTGGGAGCTCGTGCTCTCTCGCCGTCGACTGCCAATGTCTGATCTTGCAGCCTACACCGTCGCGATCTGTGAGGCGGTTGCCTGCGGTTTGAGTGAAGTTTTTTCCATTCCCGCGTCCCATCGACCGCGTAGCGACATCGTCGTCGATGGACAAAAAATCTGCGGCACCGGCGGCTATTTCGACGGCGACACATTGATCTATCAAGGTACGGTCCTAGTGGATATAGATACCGCGGGGATCATGGCGTGTCTCAATGTGCCCGACGTCAAGCCGGCGTCTCGCGAGTTGGATATGGCAGAGCGCCGTATGACAACACTCAAGTCGCTGCTTGGATCAGCACCCAGCGTCGGTCAAGTCCACCAGGCACTCATCCAAGGCCTGGAGGGCAGGCTTGGCATTGCCATCGAGCCCGGTTCGATCTCGCAGCGGGAGGAAGATCTCGCGCGAAAGTATGGTGAGGAATATATTGAGACCGACGCGTTCGTTTTCGAGATTGATGCCCCCTCGCGTCAAGGATTTGTCAGTGCCTCGCGAATGTGTCCGGGTGGGCGGTTAGATCTCTTTCTGCGTTTGGAAGGTGAAGGTGACGCGAGACGTGTCCGCGAGATACTTCTCACCGGAGATTTTTTCGTGACCCCGCCGCGGGCAGTCTTCGATCTCGAGGCCAAACTGCGTGGCGTGCAGGTCAATCAGATCGAGCAAATGGTGGACGATTATTTTGCGCGCACCAAGTTTGATCTCATCACGATCACGGCCGATGACTTGAAAGATACACTGACGCAGGCCTGTTCGTAGTGCGCTGCATTCTGAGTGCAAAATGAAGCACGTCACCGTCATACAACATACTCAGTCCGAGTGGCTCGGTCTGCTTGAAGATCACCTTGAAGGACGTGGCATCCGATTTGGCTATGTTCGTCCGTTTGCAGCGGGTGTCGCGCTGCCGAAAGTCGATGTCATTGGGGATGGCCTGATCATTCTGGGCGGTGGAATCTGGGGCAGCGTAAGTCACCCTCGTCTTCCGACATTGGAAGACGAGATCCGCCTGGCGCGCGCATGCCTCATGCTTGATATCCCTGTCATCGGATTTGATCTTGGCGCCCAGATACTTTCGATCGCGGCGGATGGAGGTGCTGATCCGACCGAATTGAGCTGTCGCGTAACGACGGCGCTGCGCACAAGCGACGGCGTGTTGGATGGATTTTTGCCACCCGCTATGCCGCTCGTCGAATATGGTCGCGACCGTTCCGTACCGCCTGGTTATGCCAAAGTTCTTGCGCGCGATGAGAACGATCAGGTCCTCATTTTCCAGATTGGCGATCAATCATTTGGCTTTTCCGGTAATCCAGGGACGAAGCTTGCGATGATCGAGGATCTTGTGATGGAGTTCGAAGAGTGCCCGGCCGACATCCAAGTCCGGCTCGGCAAGATCCGCGATGCCAGGAAGGCGATGGAAGACGCCCTGGTGCCATTGATGACGGGATTGATGCGCGCAACGAGGTGGATGGAAAGCTAGTTGCCAAGCCACAACTCATCATATATTCTAAAACTCGAATATAAAAGTGGCGACGCCTGACGGGCTGCTTTTCGTGCTTGGCTGACATACGATGCAAGCAAGACGACAGCGGCGGCAATCCGACGATGTGGAGGCAGGAATTCAATGTCAGACAAATTGGTGATCATCATGGCCAATACTGATCCTCGTAACGGCGAGGAACTGGGTGCGCCGATCTTCCAAGCGACCGTCGCCGCAGCTATGGAGTATGAGGTCGAGGTGATCTGCACGGCGACGTCTGGTCGTTTGATGAAGAAGGGCGTTGCAGAAAAGCTTGTGGTCAAGCCGGGTAGCCCTAAATCGGTGTATGATTTCATCAAGGACGCGCATGAAGCCGGCGTGAAATTCGCCTGCTGTTCGCCGAACCTCGATCTGTTCGACATGACTGAGGACGATCTGATTCCGGAATGTACCGGCATCGTCGGCGGAGCTTATCTTATCGAGCAGATTATGGAAGAAGACTGCAAGGTTCTGAGCTATTAGACAGCTCGATTTCAAGGATCAGAGTTACAGCAGGGCCACCGCATCCGATGACACAGTCAACCGCAACGCGTGTGCAGGATTTCATTGGTGATCCGCTTTCGCCGGAGGCGCCTCTCCCGCGCGAAGAGCTTGAGGAGATCTTCCAGGATATTCAGGCGGATCTGCGTTATGATCACGAACTGAATGGATGCTTGAATTGCGGAATCTGCACGGCGACCTGTCCGGCGGCCCACTACTACGATTTTTCTCCTCGCGAGATCGTCCAGCTTCTTTGGACTGAGAACCTGGAGGGGATCTACGATGCCATGCAGGAGAAGATTTGGTCTTGCGCGCAGTGCTATACGTGCGCGGCACGGTGTCCATTCGGGAATTCCCCCGGTGGCCTCGTCATGCTCATGCGTGAGGTTGCGATCAAGCACGGTATGCAATCGGCGAAGGAGGTGCTGCGTCCCTTCTCGCGCGTGATGCTGAAGCTGATTTCGACGGGCAACCAGCTTTCCCCGGACATGATCAACCCCGATCACTTCGCGGACTGGGGCCCCAACATTTCCAAGATTGATGCGCCGCTCAAGCTATTGCGGAAGGCCATTCCTATGGCCACGCTCAACACCACTGAGACCGCTTGGGAAGTCAACCTGAAGACTTCGATAGAACTCTACACGATTTGGGAGATGACGGGGGTTCTCGATCAGCTTGAGACAATTGACGAAAACCTGTTCGACGTCATTACCGACATCATGGATGAAAAGCGGGAAGATTGGGAAGAATTCCTGGAGGACCAGGACGATGATGAGGATTGAGGCAGGCAGTATCAGTTTTTGATGACAGACGTGGCAATCAAGGCTGACCGATTTGGCTGCCGGACAGCAAATGACTTGGAGAAAACCGATGGCAAACAGTAACGGTGACGATCGCGGCAATGGTGAGCGTCTTACCGGCCATGGATCCGAGTGGCGGAATGCCAATCTCTCCACGCATGAGGCCCAGGTGGCGACGGCGTGGGTGGAGCAAAGGATCGACAGGCGGTCGATGCTTACGAACAAAGATCGCGTCGAGGATGTCCGCGATATCATGTGGCAGCTCGAAAAGGATGGCGAAATTGTCGTCCATCGTGTCACGGACCGCCACAAGCCAGTCACCGTGAAGACATTGTATGGATGGGACAAACGTATTCCCACGACCCGCCTTTGGCATCACAAATCGTGTGGCCAATGTGGCAACATCCCGGGCTATCCAGTTTCGCTGCTGTGGCTCCAGAACAAGCTGGGCATCGAATATCTCGATGAGACGGACCAGACGTCATGCACGGCGTGGAATTACCATGGTTCGGGCATTGGCAACATCGAAAGCCTGGCTGCTGTTTTTCTGCGCAATTTCCATCAGGCGTACGTGTCCGGCAGTGCGCAGGGCCTGGAACCCGGCCACTACTATCCACTTGTCCATTGCGGGACGTCGTTCGGCAACTACAAGGAAGTTCGAGGATACCTCCTGCATTCAGCCAAATTGCGAGAGAGGGTGAAAAAGATCCTCGGCAAGCTGGACCGATTGGTTGACGGCAAGCTGCTGATTCCCGAGGAGGTCGTTCATTACTCCGAGTGGGCGCATGTCATGCGCGGTGAGATTGCCGAGCAACAGCAAATTGATGCCGGGCAGATACGGGCAACCATTCATCCGGCTTGTCACGTGTACAAGATGGTGCCTGAGGATGCCGTCTACGATGACGACATTCTTGACGGCAACCGCGTGGCTGTGTCGACGGGACTTGTTGAGGCCATGGGCGCGCAGGTTGTTGATTACAAGACATGGTACGATTGTTGCGGGTTTGGTTTTCGGCACATCATCTCGGAGCGCGAATTCACGCGCTCATTTGCGATCGATCGCAAGATCAGAGTTGCCGTCGAGGAGGCCAATGCTGACATCATGATCGGCCACGACACGGGTTGCATAACTACGCTCGATAAGAATCAGTGGATTGGTCAGGCTGATGGCAAACACGTCGAGTTGCCGATATTGGCCGACGTACAGTTTGCGGCGCTGTTGTGCGGCGCACATCCTTACAAGATCGTTCAGACTCATTGGCACGCGTCACCAGTCGAGAAGCTGATGGAAAAGTTGGGAATTGATTGGCAGGCGAAGAAGGTTGAATTTGAGAACTATCTCAAAGAGGTCGAGACCGGTAAGCAGGA
>JBPCWB010000140.1:0-3299 GCA_051009955.1 Hyphomicrobiaceae bacterium
TGCATCACATTAAGAACAAATTTTGCTCATTTTCTTGGTTCTGAAGCGATGGCCACACCGAGTATGTCTCTCGCTTCTCGACGATGGTGGAAGACATCGGAGGGCTGGGGGACTTCCACTGTCGTCGACATACGACAGGTTCGCGCATGCCCCTGACATGTAGCAATCGAGCGCAGCGTCGTTGTGGGCCCAATGTCATTCGTGACTTGCGATAACACAGTCTGCCATTGTCGACCCGATCCATCTCCGCCAGGTAGGACCTCGCGCTTCGTGCGCTTGTTCTTGTCGTGACGGCAAGGACATCGGTTGAACGTCAGCTATCTATTCAAGGCTGATCAGAACCGACAGCAAGCTGCATGAAGTCAAAAAATGCAGTTACTGCTTCAGACCACTCTGACCACCGGTTCCAACACTTCTGTGCACGACGCCTCGATCTTCGGGACGACGCTCTCCCGACTGTCGACGCTGTTTCAGACGTGGCTACCGACCACCGCCGGCGGCGGCCGACACGCCGAGTTTGCGGGCCTTGGAAATTGACCATCGACGCACTGGGTCAACAACGGACCATGATAATGCAGCGCGCAATCGACACCCGTCGGACTGCCATATCTGCTTGCGGCATCAAGGAATTAGGCGGCTAGAAGATGGCTAGTATTTGAGTGTTCGCTCTGGCGCCGGCAAGGCTTGAGAAGTTGGCCAAGCAGGTCGCGGCTGCTCCAATGCTTGCCAACGTTTGCGACAGATGCAGACTCTGTCAGTAAGAATGGCTGTTCCAAAGGAACGATCCATGCTGACCAGCACAGAGCGTCTACTTACTACGCATGTCGGCAGCCTGCCCCGCCCGGAGCAGCTCGCCGACCTTCTGATCAAGAAGGAATCGGGAGAAGCGATTGACGAGGCGGCCCTTGCGCGCACTGTAGATGCGGCCACCACGAGGATCATCTCCAAGCAACTCAACGCCGGCGTTGATATCGGCAATGACGGTGAACAATCCCGGGTTGGGTTTCAGACCTACGTGCCACGATGTATGTGCGGGTTTGGCGGTGAGTCAAAACGGTCAGCGGCACGAGATCACATCGAGTTTCCATCATATGCGCGCCAGGCCGAAGCGCGGTTCCCGCATTCGGCACGCGTAAACAACGCGCCGGAGGCTGTGTCCGAAGTGGCGTATGTGAGCGATGCTCCGATCCGCGAAGACGCAGCCCGCCTCACTGAGAACGGCACGGGATTTCTGGAAACGTTTATGACCGCGCCATCACCGGGCATTGTTGCCACCACCATGCTCAACCAGCACTACGCCAGCCACGAGAGCTACTTGATGGCATTGGCCGACGCGCTGGGTCACGAGTACCGCGCCATCCACGAGGCGGGGCACGTCCTGCAGATCGATAGCCCGGATCTGGCGATGGAACGGCAACGATTCTTCAGCGAACTCGATGAGCGTGCTTTCCTCAAGCAACTCGAACTGCATGTCGCAGCTATCAACACAGCCATTCAAGGCATCCCGCGCGATCGCATTCGGATGCATGTCTGCTGGGGCAATAATGATGGGCCACACATCTACGACATTGCACTCGAAACCATCTTGCCGGAGCTCTATCGCGCCAACGTGGGCGCGCTATCGATCGAATTCGCAAATCCGCGTCATCAGCATGAATACGACGCTTTGCGTTCCAACCCACTTCCGTCAGATCTGATTCTGGTCCCTGGCGTAATTGATACGACGACGAATTTCGTCGAACACCCAAAACTGGTGGCCCGGCGGCTGCAGGACGCCGTCGCGGCGGTCGGGGACCGCGAACGTGTCATTGCCGGGACGGATTGCGGCTTCGGTACATTCGCCGGTCGAGAGTACGTTGCCGAAGAACTCGTCTGGCTCAAGCTTGCCGCTGCGGCCGAGGGGGCAAAGCTGGCCTCCAACGACCTTTGGGGACGGTGAGCACCGTCAATCGTGCCAAGCAGACGCACTGATAAGTATGGTGCACGATGACGGTTGCCGCATTGCCCCCAAGTTCGAGCCTGCTGACGGGATCTACTCCTTTACGGCACCGGTCATCGCCGAGACATAGTGCTCAACAAAGAACGCGTAGAGGATGACAAGAGGTAGCGAACCGAACAGCGCGCCGGCCATAATCGATCCCCAGCGGTAGGCGTCGCCGTCGGTGAATGACGTGACGATCGCTACTGGAACAGTTTTGTTCTCGACCGAAGAAATGAAAGTCAGGGCGTAGATGTATTCGTTCCAGCACAGAGTGAAGCAGAAAATAAACGCCGAGATTAAACCTGGCACAGCCAGCGGCAGGATGATTTGTGTCAAGATCTGCCATCGCGAGGCACCATCGATAAGCGCGCACTCTTCAAGCTCAAATGGAATGGTCTTGAAGTAGCCCATCAGCAGCCACGTCGAGAACGGAATCAAGATTGTCGGATAGGTCAGAATGAGAGCAAATGGTGTGTCAAACAAACCGTACTGAAAGACGACCGTCGACAGCGGGATGAACAAGATTGACGGCGGCACAAGATACGCGAGAAAGATGAGGCCGCCGATGGTTTGCGAACCCTTGTAGCGCAGACGCACGATTGCGTAAGCGGCAAACACGCTAGCAATCAGCGAAAGTATCGTCGCGACAATGGACACAAACATCGTGTTCCATAGCCAGACCGGATACTTGGTTTCAAACAAGAGCGCATAATAGTGCTTGATCGTCGGCGCCGTCGTCCAAAACGGATTGACGGTCTCAAGATCGAGAAGCTGGTTGTCGGGCTTTATGGATGTCAACGCCATCCAATAAAACGGAAACAGAAGTACAAACACGATAACGGAAAGCGGAAGGTAGGTGGTAACGAGGCGTTTGGGCAGTGTCTCAAGATAAGACATGCCTTCGCTGTCATCGTCTCCGGTGCCCGATCTCCGGCCGGCAGCGTCGTTTACCCGGTCTGCAATGTCAGTCATTGCTCTCTCCATGCTGCCACTTCCGCCGTTGCAGTCCGAACCAGGAAATCAGAATGCATGCGAGTAGGAAGGGAATCATCGCGACGGCGACGGCGGCCCCTTCACCCAGCTTGCCTCCAAGAATACCCCATTGATAACTGAGCGTCGCCATCAGGTGCGTTGCGTTGACCGGGCCACCGCGAGTCAAGACCCAGATCAGCTGGAAGTCGGTGAATGTGAAGAGCACCGAGAACGTCATCACGACGGCGATAATTGGTGTCAGCAGCGGATAGGTGATGTAGCGAAACATCTGCCACGGCGTTGCGCCGTCAAGAGTTGCCGCCTCGTACAGCGACGGCGATACCGT
>JBPCWB010000141.1:0-4183 GCA_051009955.1 Hyphomicrobiaceae bacterium
GGAGTGCACGAGCGCCTGGCTGGGATCGCCGCCCAGGTTCATTCCGATGGGATAATTGATGCAGGCAAAGCCTTTGCCGCGATGGCGAGCCATATCAGCGCCTCCTGAGACCGGAAATCGATGAAAACCGTGCCGGCGTGCGGCGCGGTTTGGCCGGCGCCGGTTGTGGCCCAGCCGGCGGCGCTTCGCGCTGTTGCGGTGGCGGCTCCGACGGTTGGCGAGAGACCGGCGCAGGCGGCGGTGGTGGGCGAGGCGCTGCGCTCGGTTGTGTCGCCGGAGCTGGTGAAGGTGACACCGGCCGCGCGTTGGAATTCGCATAGCCGCCACTATGAAATCCTTCGACACGGCCCTTTTCGTCAGTTGCCGTGCGGCCCGGCAGCATGGCCCGTTCGCCACCGCCACCGGTCAAGGAATTCTGTTGCTGTGCCCAGCCTGAAAGCGACCAGTTGGCTTTCTCCGCCGCCACCTGGCAGCACTCAATGAGTGCGCAGTTCTTCGCTTCGCGCCTGTGAGCCTTCATATCGCGGTCGCGATAGGCATTGCGGATACGAAGCTCGATCGGGTCCATGCCGATCTGATGGGCGACCTTGTCCATGTGGTTCTCGATCGCGAAGTCCACACCTGTTATGCCGAAGCCGCGCATGGCCGTCGCCGGCGTCCGATTGGTATAGACGCAATAGACGTCAGCATAGACGTTCGGAATCGTGTAGGGCCCGGGCAAATGACCGACGCCCTTGATGATGGCGTAGCTGGAGAGCCGCGTGTAGGCGCCGGAATCGAAATAGCCGATGAAACTGCGGGCGGTGATGCACCCGTCATTCATGACGCCGTCCTTGAGATACCAGCGCTCCGCACCGCGTGGCGCGCCGACCTGCATCTCTTCGGCCCGGTCGAACTGATATTTGACCGGTCGGCCCATGACCATGGCACCCAGAATCGCCAACGGTTCATGCAGCGAGTCGACCTTGCCACCGAACCCGCCGCCAACTGTTCCTCCGATGAAATGCAACCTTGCCGACGATGTATTCAGAAGCTTCGCCGCCGTGCCCAGCGAGAAGAACAGCGCCTGGGTTCCGGTGTAGCAGACCCAACGATCATTGGTTTCCGGCGCTGCGATCGCGCCGCAAGTCTCGATCGGAGCCTGCTCGATCGGCGACATCTGATACCGCCCTTCGACAATGTGGTCAGCCGAGCGGAACGCCTCTTCAACGTCGCCATAGCGCAGTTTCTGGTGATCGTATTTGCTATGATAAATGAACTTGTTGAGCGGGAAGGTCTCGTTGACGACCGGAGCATCCGGCCGAATGGCCTCTTCAACATCCAGCACGTGTGGCAGCACCTCCCAGTCGACACGCACCTTCGCCGCCGCATGCCGGGCCTGCAGATCGGTATCAGCAATGACCGCCGCGACAGGTTCACCCATATAGGCGACCTTCGTTTCGCTCAGTAGCGGTTCGTCATCGAGACCAAAATCAAGCAGGCTGAGGAGAGTGTTGAGATTGACCGGCACATCACGGCCGAGCAGAATGCGCCGGACGCCCGGTATGCGTTCGGCCTCGGCGGTATCGATGGAACGGATGCGCGCGTGATGATGCGGGCTGCGCACACAGCGCAGATGGAGCAGCCCATCGAACAAGTGATCATCGTAGTAGGGCGACCGTCCGGTCACATGGCCGAGAATATCCTGACGCCGCGTCGGCTGACCGATGACGTTCAAGTTGTCATCGCGCTCGTCGGCGAAAAACTCTTTGCGAAACTCGATCGTCATGGTGTCATCCCAAGCGTCTGTCGAAGCCGTCAGCGCCGCCGCCACGCGCAGCCTCAAGAATGGCTTCGATAATCGGTTCATAGCCGGTACATCGGCACAGGTTGCCTGAGATTGCCTCGACCACGTCATCACGCGTCGGCCTTGGATTGCTGTCCAGCAGGGCTTTGGCGGCCATTAGCATGCCCGGTGTACAAAACCCGCATTGCGCCGAGAAATGGTGCATGAACGCCTCTTGCAGCGCGTGCAGATGAGGGCCGGCGCCGAGCCCTGCCGTCGTCTCGATGCGACGCCCCTCCGCTGCTTCTGCGAGCGTCAAACAGGACAAATGCGGCTCACCTTCGATCAGCACGGTGCATGCCCCACATGTTCCCTGGCCGCAGCCATACTTCGGAGTCAGATCCCCGACATCGCGGCGCAGAAACTCGAGCAGGTTCTGCGCTTCATCCGCGAAGGCTGCTTTCGCTTCACCATTGAGGACGAACTGAATGGGTCTTTTCGCCAATCCGGCCTCCTAGAGTGTTTCGCCAAGCAGCAGGCGCTTCAAATGAACCGGCGCAACTTCCCGGCGATACCATTCGGACGCCAGCGAGTCGGTTGGTGGCGACAGCCCTTGCGTGGCGACGCTCAATGCCTCTTGAATGCCCTGCTCCGACAGGGTCGCACGCTGCAATGCACGCTCCACGGCCTCGGCACGCACCGGGGTGGGTCCCATATTGCCGTAAGCCACTCGTGGCGCCCCGGAACTCGGCAGATAGGCCGCCATTGACATCACAGCGATTCCCTTTGGCTTGACACGGCTCACCTTGAGCCAGCGCACAGCCCCTGGCTCGCGCGGCCGTTCGACGGACACAGCCTGCACAAGCCGGCCGCGATGGCGATCGCGGTCACGTAGAAACTCATCAATTGTCATGGCGACAGCAGATGTGCCCGCAAGGTGCACGCTGGCACCGAGCGCCAGCAGTGCGGTTGCAAAATCACCGTAGGGCGGCTCCGCAAACAAGTTGCCGGCGATCGTTGCCATATTCCGCACAGCCGGGCCACCCACTGAGCGCGCCGGCGCAGACAGAAAACCAAGCTCAGAGGAACGCACAACATCTGACATTGTCGCGGCGGCGCCCATGACGATCCGCCCGCCGTCATTGCGGATCTCACGCAGCGCCGGATCGGTCGTGCGGATCAACGTGGCCCCGTCCATGTCGCCGGCGTTGACGTCGCGCATTAAGATCGTCCCGCCGCCCAGCACAACCGCGCCGGTGTTCGCGGATAAGGCACGCTCCACTTCTTCGAGGCGCACGAATGTTTGAACCGACACGGTCATCCCGTCCGCTCCAGGTCAACCGCGCCGACGGCTGGCAGCCCCATGTGCGCGCGGATCGCTGCAAAACCGGTTTCGTAGATCTCCTCTCCGACCATCTTGCTCAGTTCCGCTTCTCGCCCGGCGGGAGTATCAAACTGCGATTGCCACTGCCAGAATGTTTGATCCAAGTCGGTCACCGGAAACAACCTCACATGGGCGACGTAATTCAGGAGCGGCACGGGTGTATCGAGCAGGCAATAGCTGAACGCCATATCAATATCGGACAGGGTTAGGAGCTGCTCGCGCAGCTCTGAACCGTCCGCCAATCGAAAGCGGCGGACACATCCGACCTGATCGGACGGCAGCCCTCGTTCGATGTGGCTCGTCGCAACCGCCGGATGCCAGACGTCATGACCATTGAAGTCGCGAAGGACCTCCCAGACCGCTTCGACGGGAGCCTCCATAATCGTACTCTTGACGACTTTGACCATTAACAACACTCAGCCTTCAAAGTGGCGCCTGAGGGCGTCAAATCCGGCCTGGAAGACATTTTGGCCGATGTTCGTGACGAGTTCATCGGCAGCGTCTGCGGCACACTCGAATTCGGCCGACCATTCCGCAAAGGCGCGGTTGCCGTCGGTCACGGGAGTCAGTCGCAGCGTCGCCACGTAGTCCGTTAGCGGCATGGGGCTTTCCAAGATCGAGTATGTGCAGAAATAATCGTAGTCTGAGAGACCGAGAAGCTGCTCGCGGATCTGATCGCCATTCTGCAACCGGAAGTCGCGAATGCAGCCGACTTTGTCGGCCGGCTCCGCGTTCTCGATGCGACTTTCACGGATCGCTGGATGCCAGCGCGGCAGACCATTGAAGTCGCGCACACGCTCCCACACGCGGTCGGCCGCTGCTGGGATGACGCTGGACGTATAAACACGCGGCATTGCTTAACTCCCACCCGACGGGTTCGAGCCGCCTTCTCCGCTACCGCCGCCATCCTGACCGCCACCAGACTCGCCGCGGTCGCGGTCGTCGCCCTCAGCGCCACGTGCTATACGCTGCATATCGCTCGCCTCACGGATGAGACCGCCCATCCGCGAGAGATTACCGCCTTCAATCCCGAT
>JBPCWB010000142.1:0-21511 GCA_051009955.1 Hyphomicrobiaceae bacterium
TTCTGGTTGATGCGCGCCATGGATTGAAGGACGTTGACCACCAGATTCTTTCATTACTGGACGAGGCTGCCGTCGCCTATCAGATCGTGCTGACCAAGATCGACAAGCTCAAGCAGGGCGCTCTGGAACGGGTCAAATCCGACGTCGAACAGGCAATCGCGCAGCACCCGGCGGCCTTTCCGGTGGTCCTTGCGACATCGTCGGAGAAACGTCTTGGGCTGGCGGAATTGAAGGCATCGATAGTTGATGCCATCGCCTGAGGCGAGGCAACTTAAGCCTGGACAGCACCAATGCCATCAAGTCTTTGCCGCTCGATCCTTGAAGGCCGCCTCCACACGGTCGGCCAACTCCGGCGTAATCGAACCGGCTCCAATCATTTCGTCTAGAATCTCGCGCGTGTGCTGGCCAATGCGGGGGCCAGAGTGGCGAATGGCGCCCGGTGTGCGCGACATGACGGGGAATACATTTTGCATGGCGATCTTACCCAGGTCTTCGTCGTCCACCCAGGTCACGCTTTCTCTGGCCCTGTACTGCGGATCCTCGAAGATCTGGTCGATTGAATAGATTGGCGCGATGGCGGCCTCGACTTTTTCGAATTCCTCGAGAACTTCGGTCAACGGGCGTGCGCGTATCCAGTCAGCGACCATGCCGTCGATTTCCTCGGCATTGGCCCGGCGATCGGCCGGTGTTTGAAAGCGCACGTCATTGGCCCAATCCTCGCCGCCAACAAGCGTCATCACGCGACGAGCAATACTTGGCGCTGAAGTCGAAATCGCCACCCAGCGATCATCGGCGGTCTTGTAGGCGTTGCGCGGCACATTATTGACGGATCGATTGCCGGACCGATTTTGGACGACACCAAGCTGATCGTAGATACTTGACTGTGCGCCCAATAGGGAGAACAGGGGCTCGTAGAGCGCAACGTCGATGTATTGACCCTGCCTACTGCCCCGCACGTCGCGTTCATAAATGGCAAACATGGCAGCGAAGACCCCGTGATAGGCGGCAACTCCGTCCGCCAGTCCGATTGATGGTAGTGTTGGCGGACCGTCCGGTTCACCGGTGATGTGGGCAAATCCGCTCATTGATTCAGCAAGCGTTCCGAATCCGGCGCGGTGCTTGTAAGGACCGGTCTGACCGAACCCGGTTACGCGCACCATCACCAGCCGCGGATTGATGCGGGATAGTTCTTCCCATCCGAGGCCCCACTTCTCGAGCGTGCCGGTACGAAAATTCTCGATCAAAATGTCGGCGTCGCTGACCATGGCCTTGAGTACGGCCGCGCCATCACTGGTCTTGAGATCGAGCACGATCGAGCGCTTGTTGCGGCCGACGACCTTCCACCACATGCCGTGCCCATCCTTGGACAGACCCATGCCGCGCAAGGCGTCGCCCTGCGGATGTTCGATTTTGATGACGTCGGCCCCGAATTCCGCGAATGCGGTGGCCGCCATCGGGCCTGCAAGAATGGTCGCGCAATCGATCACCTTCAGACCGACCAGGGGGCCGGCGGGCGCGTTCATCTGTGGCACGGGGCGATGGGCTCCTGCTTAATGGATCTCGGCCGATCAAGAACGACAAACAGTCTGCCACCAAACGGCATTGTGCGGACGGGCGCTTTGACTGCTCTGCTGCTCAGGCTGCTTCCTGCTCCGCGGTCATGACTTCACCGGCAACCGTCGTCCGGCGCATGTCGCGGGGCTGCGTTTCATCATAGGGTCGCGCGCGATGCATCAACTGGCGATTGTCCCACATGACCAGATCGTGTTGTTTCCATTCATGCGCGTAGACGAAGCGGCGATCGGTAGCGAACTCATTCAGGTTCATGAGGTACATACGGGCTTCCGGCAGCGGCCGACCGATGATGGCACCGGCATGCGCCGACAAGTACAGCGACTTGCGACCTGTTACCGGGTGCACGCGGATCATGGCCTGGCGCACCGGCTTCATGAGTTCGATTTCCTCCTCGTTGAATGTGAAACCAAGTTTTCCGCGCGAGTAGATCTGCGAGTGCTCGCAAACAAGATCCTCCAGGTCCGCCTTTGTTGCATCATCCAGGGCATCGTAGGCCGCACGCATGTCAGCGAATTCGGTATTGCCTCCGGATTTCGGCGTCTGACGAGCCGACAACAGCGAGTACTTGGCTGGAACAGCCCGGAATGAACTGTCCGAATGCCATAAGTGGTTGCCCAAGTTGAAATAGCGGTAGCGGTTTTCACGCTCGAATGGCTTGTTGTCGTTGTCCAGGTTGGAGACGTCATTGATGAGTTCGTTGACGCGCGTCTCGGTGCGTATATTGCCGCCCTTCTTCATCTCCAGTTCGCCGAAATTGCGCGTGAAGGCGATCTGCTGGTCGTCGGTCAGGTTCTGATTGTGGAAGACAAGAACAGCAAATTTGTCCATCCCGGCCTCGATTGCGGCCACATCATCAGGAGCGAGTGGAGTTTTCAAGTCCACACCGCTGACTTCGCCGACGAACGATTCATGGATTTGGCGGATTTCAACCGACATAGCGGGTCCTCCTCGACAATTCCTGCAATTGAAGTCAATGTCGCGAGGCGTTGCAAGCCCCGGCCGATTTGAACAGACGTTCGAGGGCCGAAATCCCCAGGTTGATGGTGACCCGTGATGCAGCGCCCATTCTTGCCAGCCAGGAGTTTCGAAATGGCAGATACCATGGAGCTGACAACCGCCTCAAACCATCCGCTTGCCTCCCATTATATCGATATCGCCAATATGGACTGGCAAGCGACCGAGTTGCCTGGGATCGAGATGAAGTTGCTTTACAAGGATGAAGCGAGCGGGCGCTCGACCATGTTGTTCCGAATGGCACCGTGAGCTGTTGTGCCACTGCATGTGCACAACGAAGTTGAGCAGACCTACGTCATCGAAGGCAGTTTGGTCGACGCGCAGGGTGCATGCACAGCCGGCAACTTCGTGTGGCGGCCGGCCGGCAACACGCACGAAGCGCATGCGCCGGACGGTGCTCTCATCCTGTCGGTCTTCCTCAAGCCGAATACATTTCTGGAGAACCAGCCGGGCTTTGCCAAGAGTTGAAGCGTCGGCGCGTACGTCGTTTCGGATGGCGCGATCTCACGCCGGTTGCCGGCGCACGTCGGGTAGCGTGTACGTGATGGCAGTCGCAACCAGTGAGGTGCCGGCCAGCAGGTAGAACACTGCGTGCAATCCCCATTGATCGGCGATGAGCCCTCCGAGTATGGGGACCAGCAGCGTAAAGGCCGATTGAATGCCGAACAACACACTGACGGCGGTTCCGGCCATGTCGTCCGGCGTCAGATCCATGGTCCAGCTGTGAATCACGGGGCGCACGGAAAACACTGCGAAACCGAGTACGAAGACCAAAAGCAGAAATGCCATCAGTGACGTAACGAACACGAACCCGGCGATCGTGAGTGATGTGGCAGTGAGGCACACCAATGCGACGGGCTGGCGTCCGGCGCGATCTGACCAGGCTCCGGCCAATGGTCCAGCAAGCACACCACCGATTTGTAGAACCATCATCGCAACCCCAAGCAAAAGTGGGCTGACCTTGAGGACACCGACGAGATACAGCGGTATGAACACGAGCAGTCCGTTCTGGGTCATTGACCGGAACCCGGCCATCACACACAGCGACATCACAGCGCGGTCGCGAATGAGCCGCCAAACTCCGAACAGGTAGGCGCGCGCGCGTCCGCCGCCATTGTGTTCGCTCGCCGTGGGCTGAGCTTCGCGCAGACAAACCAGCAGTGTTCCTGCCACCAACAGAACGGGCAGCGCAGACAGGACCGTCGCATCGCGCCACGACATGACGGTCAGCAGAGCACCGACCACAACCGGCGCCAGCATATCGCCGAATGTTGCACCGAGTGTGTGGATTGACAGTGCAAAGCCGCGGGATTGAGGAAACGAGCGCGAAAGAAACGAGATCGCGGCAGGGTGCCAAAGATTGTTGGTCAAACCAATGAAAACGACAGGAACGACCAGGCCGACTATTCCGGTCGAGTAACCGACGGCGATCATCGCGAGCGTGCCGGCAATCAATGACAAGGCTTGAACCAGAACCCGCCGTCCCGCGATATCGACAATTGCGCCGCTGCCAATGTTGGCAACCAGCGAAGATCCGTGAAACAGGGACACCAATGCGCCGGTCTGTGCGTAGCTCAAGTGGAGTTCTTGTGACAGAAACGGCAAGACCACATAGAACGCGGCCAGCAGCCAGTGCGTTGCGCCGTGACCGGTCCCAACGAGCAAGGCCGGCGCGTGTGCCCGCCAGGTGTCACGGACATCGGAAGAGATGAACTGCGCCAAGCGGAGGCCTCGTCCTTCGTAGTCGACTCGGTGTGGAACCTACGTCAGCGCGGTTCCGATGGAAAAGAAAATCGCTGCAAGTCGGGCGTTGTCGCCGCTCTCATCGACCCTGTGATTGATCTGGACGCCGGCGGACCAATAGCTTGTGTTCGCCTTCGAGGACAAGAACGCCGTCCTGGTTGTGAACGGTTGCACGCAACATCATCAGGCCGGTGCTGCGCTGAGGTTTGAGCTCGGTGATCGTCAGCGCGGGATAAACAGTGTCACCCGCGTAAACGGGGGCGAGAAACCGTGACGATTGCTCGACAAACGCGACAATCGCTTCGTCAATCTGATGAACGAGGGTTGTCGATCCCGGGCAGGTCTGAATGAGGATCTGGAAACCGTGTGCGACGAGATCTCGATGACCGTGCCGGCGACAGTACTCACGATCATAGTGGATCGGATGGTTGTCCGCGGATGCCGCCTGAAACACCTGGAAGTAGGCATCGGACATCGTACGCGACGGCGCCCGGAAGACTTCACCGACTTCGAAGTCGTCGAAGTAGCGCTGCGCCATGACATGATGTTTGGCTGGATCGAACGTATCGTTCACGGCATACTCCCCGCTGTGGATGTCAGAATGCACGCGTCCCGGATGGGTCGAGTCCAAGCTCGATCGCCGGTTCGACGCGGCAAAAGCGACTGCAAAATAGCTGTTGAAGCGGTTTTGTCACACTTTGTAGTCATTTATCGTAGAAAACGGCGTCTTCTGATTTTGGTGGTCCGAGTCGACCTGTTAGACAGGAACTCTGCATTTGAGTTGGGCGAATTGCGTCTCTTCGGATACTGTAATGGAGGGGCGGTCGCTGTTTGGCTTTGAGGAATGATATGTCGAATTCAGCAATGCGCGTTCTCGGCGGCGGTCGCATCTGCGATATGCTCACTATTGTGACAATCCTCGCGCTCATCAGTCTTGCTGGCGTCGCGAGCGGCGCTTTGGCGTCGCCGACTCAGAAGTTGATTGGTGCCTGGAGCGGGCGAGGGACGGCCGTTTTTGAAGGCAATCGCAGTGAGCGGGTCAAGTGTAACGCCTACTATACCGGCAAGGCGCGCAAGATAAACATCGCTGTGCGCTGCGCCAGTGCAAGCTACAAGATCGAAATTCGCAGCAAGCTCACGAACCAGGCTGGCCGGCTCAGTGGCACCTGGGAGGAACGGACGTTCAATGCGACGGGCGATACAAAAGGTTCGATCAATGACGATGGACTGCGCTTGACGGTCCGGGGTGGCGGATTGACGGCATCGATGCGCATTGATTTCGAGAACGCCGGCCAGAACATTTTTATCAAGACCCAAGGCGTGCAGCTCAAGTCTGTCCGTATCGCATTATCAAAATCGAACTGATAGTGCCCGCGACGTCGGACGACCGAGGTCGATTGGATGTCGTAGCGCCGACGCACTGTTGAATTGCGTCCGGCGCTCCCAATCAAGTCGTTGCGGGCTGAATTTGTAATGAAACCCTCGTTTGGCGGAGTCTCTTTCCAGTTTTCTCATGCTCGGCTGGGGGAAGGACGTCGTGACTTGGCCAAATACCGGTGACGATGGCACGGGCGTAGCCGTTGGCATGGCCCGACCGCCGCATCGCTGCTGCGGCTGTAATATGGTCATACGCAAGACGCCGCAGCGACAGGTGTAGTGTTTCGCCTTCCGGTTCCAGGAGGGCATACCAGACATCCGGCGTGCCGTCGTTGGCAGGGATCCCGATGACACCGGCATTGAGCCAGGTTCTGCCGTCGAAGCGCCTGATAAAGGGCAGGCCAGAATGGCCGGCGAGAACGATATCGGCATCCAGGCTGGCGAGTTCCTCTTGAATCGCATCGTCATCGCTCGCGAATATGAAGCGGTTGGTATGTTCGGTGCCGCCGTGGAGCATATGACACCGAAGCCCGCAATACCGAAAGGACAGCGACGTCGGCAGCGTTGCCATCCAATGGTGCGACGTGTCTGATGTTTGCGCCAGGGCGTAGGGATACCAACCGCGAGACAGCAGGTCGCACTCCGAACCTTCTTCGAAACCGCAACCGCAATCGGGCGCCGCCTCGGCGAGTTGTTGTTCACAGTTTCCGGCAACGACTTGGACGCCCCATTCGCGGATTAACCGGGCCGTTTCTTCGGGCTCCGCCGCGTAGGCGACGACATCACCCGTGCACAGGATCTGACGCGCGGGTATGCCAAGGCGCTCCGCCTCAGCCCGCATTGCGCGCGTTGCGGAGAGGTTGGAATAGGGACCGCCGAAGACGAGGAGCGGCTGGGTGCTGTCGAACTCCAGCGTCAAGAGACTAGTCAACCTCCCAATTGGCAGGGCCAAGTCGATGGCCGCCGTTGCTGTCGCGTGAACGGCTCAGATGCCCAACTGTTATGAATTCTCAGTTGAAGCTGAATTCCAGATTCCAGCTCGCAAGAAGGGCTCGCGCCATCTCTATCGAGCGCTCCGTGATGACATCAGGGGTCCAATTCGGCAAGCTCGCAATCTGCTGCGACATTGTGAAGTCGGAACCCGCCAGAATGGGTTTCTTTTCGACAAAGTCTTTGGAGCCGGCCTTCTGGTTGTCATCGAACGAGAGGATGGCGAGATTGCCCAGCCGATGAACGTTCTGATTGATATCGTTCTTGTTGGGAAACGCTCGAAACCATTTCGAGCCTCTGGCGGGGCGACGCGGCAGGATGTGCTCGACCGTGGCCTTGTCGCCATCGATCTGCCGGCCTTTTCCACCCTGCAGTTTCGACAGTCGCCGCAGGACGAGGCGTGAATAACCTTTGTCATAGAATGTGCGGCTCAGCAGATTCTCAATCGCCCCAGAAAGTATCCTGTCCTCGATGTTGAATTCGACAATCTGGCCCAACGGCCGTGCATCGCGCACCGCGCTGACGATGCGCATGAAACGGCGTTCTTGTTCAACTGGATCCCGACCTGCGATTCGCAGAACCCACGCGAGTCGATCAAGAAGTGTGAAAAATCGCGGTGTCTCCGGGTCATCGGATGACTTGTGCTCAAGCCAGCTCAACGCTGCCGGCACCCATGCCTCACGCTCGAGCCAATTCAGGTAGTCGAGGGCTTGCGCGATCTTCGGTGTCGCAACACCAGCGCCGACACGGTTGTTGCGCAAAGCGTGGTAGTTCTCGGCTTGCGGTACGAGCACGGTGTCAATGAAGGCAAGGCCTCCGCGGTTCAAACCATAAAGCTCGATCAGACTTTGCTCGACCGGTTTGGATGACCGGCGCTCGGATCGCAGCGAGCGGATATGACCCAACAGCAGCATCATGCCGTCGGCTCCGAGCCGGGCGCGCCAAATGTCCCACTTCTGACCGGCTTCGTCCTGGACGTCGTGCTCCATGACGGAGATGAGGGCGACTTTCGAGCGATCACTCGAATGGAAGTCGAGCCCGGTTGTTTCCTCGATCGACAGCATTTCCCAGGCTTCGTCTTCGTCCTGGACGACCTCGACGAGCAGAAAGCATCTTGAGAGGAGGAATGTTGCCAATCGGCTCCAGGCGTCCTGCGACTGCAGGTTCTCATCCAGCGTCTTCGCCAGTCGGTCGCGATTGTCGAGAAACTTTTGCTCGCTTTCCGGCAGGCCGGACCCTGCTTCCGTCAACGTGGCACCCGGGCGCTGCACGTAGGTGGAAAAGAAATCGGAGTTGGTCGGTTGCGGCGTTATGCGAAACCTTGCCCTTTCCCCGTCGTTGCCAGGCTTGATGAGAAGTCTGTGCATGCGATGGGCGATCTCTTCGTCGGGGGCACGGTCCCGGATCAGTGCGAAGAGTATCGTCAGGGTCAGTGAGCGCTGGTGACCATCGATGATTGCCGCCTGGGCTTCACCATTTGGTCGCGCGAGCATAACGTGTCCAAGGAAATAGCGCCCGCGCGTACTTTGCGATGCCTCTAGTATATCGTGGAGTAGGCGGTCAGCGTGATCCTCATTCCATGCATATGCGCGTTGGAACCAGGGAAGATGAAAGCAAAGTTCGCCGGAAAAATGCTGCTCGACAGTTTTGACAGCAACTTGAATGAATTCATTGGGATTGAACGCATCAGACAAAGAAATCTAGCCTTTACTGAATCTATCGGTTGCAGGCACGGAACAAACGCGGACGCGTTCGCCGGGTTGTGATGCACACATGAAAGATTATGCGTGCTGATGATTTTAAATACTGACGATGATATTGTCGATCAGAGGACTGTTCATAGTTGATCGCTGATCGAGTGCGTCCCTGTTTCTCATCTTATGAAACTCATTCCTGTGCGAGCAATAGGGGCGCGCAAATAAGTACTTGGTGTAGCAACTGAGCCTGTAAGGCAAACGGCCCTGACTGGTCAATGGGGTTGATTCGACCAGGGCCTGTCTGATCAATTCGATGCGGTTCTCGCGGGAAGGTGGGTGACCTTTGAACGCCAACCATGTTTACAAGATTTGCTCGCGAGAGGCTTGGGACCAGGCGCTTGGCGATGGCGCGTTTGTGGGTTCCGAAATCGATCGGGCAGATGGCTTCATACACTTCTCATCAGCCCGACAAGTCGCGGAGACGGCCGCCAAGCATTTCCGCGGCCAGATAGGACTGGTTATCGTTGCATTCGATCCGGCAGACTTCGGGGCGTCACTGAAGTGGGAACCGTCGCGCGGTGGGCAGTTGTTTCCCCATCTCTATGGCGAGCTTGACCCGAAGCGAGCTGTTTGGCTCGATGATTTGGTGCTCGACGACGAAGGGTGTCCAATGATCCCGGAGCGCGTCTCGTCATGCTGAAGGGTCTGATGACGCTGGCGCGACCGATGCTCCTGATGATGGAAGCCGAACGCGCGCATGAAATGACCATCCGCACGCTTGAGGCCGGACTGTATCCGAAGGCCGCCGTGACCGACAATCCGTCGCTCTGCGTCGAACTCTTCGGTCGTGCGTTCCCAAATCCGATCGGTATTGCCGCTGGGTTCGACAAGGACGCACGTGTTTATGATGCCATCCTCAACCTCGGATTCGGATTTGCAGAGGTTGGGACGGTCACGCCGTTGGCACAGAAAGGTAATCAAAAACCGCGCGTGTTCCGATTGATCCGCGACCGTGCAGTGATCAATCGTCTGGGCTTCAACAACCGCGGCCATGCTTTGGCCCGGCGCATGCTCGAACGGCGTCCGGACGGCGGGATCATTGGCGTCAACATCGGCGCCAACAAGGACAGTGCCGACAAGACGGCAGATTATTGCCTGGGCGTCGAACGATTTTACGATCTCGCCGACTATTTCATGATCAACATCTCGTCTCCGAACACGCCGGGGCTGCGCGACCTGCAGGCACCGGCGGCGCTGGATGAGCTGCTGACGCGCGTCATGGAGGGGCGTCGCGCGCAGTCTGAGCATCACGGTCGCACGGTGCCCGTGGTGGTCAAGCTGGCGCCGGATATCGCACTTGCGGATCTTGCTGAAATCTGTGCGCGATTGGTGGCGCACAATGTCGATGCCATCGCAGTCTCCAATACGACGCTCTGGCGTCCCGACAATCTGGACCCGGTATTTGTCAAGGAATCCGGCGGACTGTCGGGGCGGCCGCTGTTCCATCGATCCACGGCCGTGCTCGCCAGGGTCTACAAGCTCACGGGCGGCTCGGTTCCTTTGATCGGGATTGGTGGCGTCGACTCGGGTGCGACGGCTTTGGCCAAGATCGAGGCTGGTGCGTCGTTGGTGCAACTCTATACTGGATTGATCTACGAAGGGCCGTCGCTTGTCGGGCGGATCAAGTCGGAATTGGAGCGAGCCATTAGGGCGGCAGGCGTCAGTCGGATTTCGGATCTCGTTGGGACACGGGCCGAGGCGTGGTCCGAGCAGCCGCTTGAGGCCGAGCGCGAGCCTGCCGTCAGCGGATAGGATGATCCTCAGGTGTGACCCGCGGTTCGAAAATGGTGTCGTTCCACACCAGGCAACGCCGTAGCAAGAGTGATCGCGCGCAAAATGAAAAGCACGTGCAACGCCATCCACAGTCCATGATTGGCGAACAGGGGCGTCAGCGCCGCCCATGCCAGGAAGTAACCGGCGAGTGACAGCAGCATCATGTTGCGCATCGTTGCCGTCGCCGTCGCGCCAACAAAAATCCCGTCAAGCAGGAAGCACCATACGCTGGTCAGTGGTATGAGCGCGGCCCAAACGATGTAGTTATGTGCCGCATCCCGCACGTCCTGGCTTGTCGTCATGAATGCAACAATGTGAGTGCCAGTCGACCACAATCCGAGTGCCAGGACGGCACTGATAATCGCCGCGCCCTTGGTTGATAGATAAACGGCATCCCGAAAGCGCTGGCGCTGCCCTGACCCGATGGCTTGGCCGACGAGTGTTTCAGCGGCGTAGGCGAAGCCATCGATCATATAGATCGTGATCATAACAAGGTTCATGAGAACCGCGTTGGTCGCGAGCGTCACGTCACCGCCTCGTGCGCCCTGCGCAACGAAAAACGTTATGGCGACTTGCACGGCTGCGGTTCGGATCAGAATGTCGCGACTGACGGCAAACAGGCGACGAAGTTGTCCGACGTGGCTGACGGCATAAAGGGATGTCGTGGCACGTCGTACCTTTAATTCACGCGCTGCGGCTATCAGACCAACCAGGGCGGCAACAATTTCCGACGTGAATGCCGCCAGCGCGACGCCGGCAACGCCCCATTCGAATATGAGGACAAAGCATAGCGCGAGTGTGATGTTGAGGGCGTTCAACAGCAGCTGCAGATAGAAGGCGATGGACGCCCGACCGAGACCGATGAACCATCCCAATAGCGCGAAGTTCGCCAATCCTGCTGGGGCCGCCCAGATGCGGATTTCGATGTACGTTTGTGCCGGTGATGTTACGCGCTCGGACGCTCCCATCAATCCGAGCGCGAGATCGGTAATCGGGCGATGAAACAGGATCAGAACCAGACCGATGCAGGCCGCCAGCAATACTGCGCGCACAAGATTGGCTGCGATTTCCCCCTTGTCTCCGGCCCCCGTCGCCTGTGCGGTCAGTCCGGTGGTCCCCATTCGGAGAAAGTTGAAAATGAAATAGAGGAAGTTGAAGATCGCTGCCGCCAAGGCAACGGCGCCAAGCAGGTGTGTTTCGCCGAGCTGACCAATAACGGCGGCATCGACAAATCCAATGAGAGGTACGGTGGCGTTGGAGAGCGAAATTGGAACGGCGATCGCGAGGACGTCGTATTCAGTGAGTGCGGCGCGCTTGCGAGTGGCGGGAGTGGGCGGTTCCGACGCCGTTGTCATTTGAACTCGTCACTCCGGCATCGCGAGCATGGACTTGCAGTTTGACTTCCGCTCCTATGCGCCACGATCGTTGGGATCTTTTTGCCTCAAACTACCAATCAGGCGGGCCACCAGCCAGATCGGAATGACGACGACGGCGCCGATGATGAAGTACTGCACCAGCCAGTCGATGGCCCCAAAGCCGAGATCGTATAGCCTGCGAATGAAGATTTGCAGGTGATAGAGAAGGTTCTCAGGCTGGATACCAAGAGCCGACATTACGATTCCGACGATGATCGAAAGAATGATCAGCCGGATCGCTACACCCAAGGGGTTGCCACCAAACAGTCGTTCCATCCACATATCTTCACCGAATTTCGTTCGCAGCTTGCCGCGGCGCGACAGACGTATCACGATTGGCAGGCGAATGCGACCGGACAGGTGGTTGATTGTGATATGGCAAAGCGCATCCGAAAGCGAAAAAACGCTGCGCCGCTGGCGCTCGACGACGCGCGCGATCGGGTGGTTTCGGCCGGTATCGGGTGCGACGACCTGCCACCGGTTATCGGGCGATGGTTCCAGCGGCGTGGCTGGGCGCCGCGGGCGCATCAGCTGCAATTGCTCAAGCAGGGGCGATTGCGCAGAGAGACGCTTCTGATCGCGCCAACTGGCGCCGGCAAGACTCTGGCGGGGTTCCTTCCGACACTCGACGATCTCATCCAATCGCCTGATCGCGAACGGCGCGGGGCCGGTTTGCACACGCTTTACATTTCTCCGCTGAAGGCCTTGGCGGTGGATGTCGCGCGCAACCTGACGACACCCGTCGATGAGATGGGGTTGTCGATCCAGATCGAGACGCGATCCGGAGATTCATCATCGGCCAAGCGGCAACGTCAGCGCGTCAGACCGCCGGAGATCCTGCTGACCACACCTGAGCAATTGGCTTTGCTCCTGAGTCATGAGGACGCGGCGTATTTGTTCGCCGATCTGCGCACAATCGTGCTCGATGAACTGCACGCCCTTGTGGCGTCCAAACGCGGCGATCTGCTCGCGCTCGACATTGCGCGAGTCCGCCAGCTTTCGCCCAATGTCCTGACGATCGGGCTGTCTGCCACGGTCGCGCGGCCCAGTGAGCTGCGCGCCTATCTGGTCAGGCAGACCGATCCGAACGCTAAGATTTACATGGCCGACCTTGTCGAGACGGCCGGCGGGCAACGGCCTGACATCAGCATTCTTGAGTCGGAACATCCACTGCCTTGGTCCGGGCACACGGGCCGCTACGCGGTTCATGACCTCTACGCGCTGGTCAAGGCGCATCGCATGACGCTTCTCTTCGTCAACACGCGTAGCCAGGCGGAGCTGCTGTTTCAGGAGCTCTGGCGGATTAACGACGACAATCTGCCAATTGGCCTGCACCACGGTTCGCTCGACGCCGGTCAGCGGCGCAAGGTCGAAGCCGCGATGGCGGCCGGCAACCTCAAGGGCGTCGTCTGCACATCCACGCTGGATCTGGGCATCGACTGGGGTGATATAGATTTGGTGGTCAATGTTGGCGCACCGAAAGGCGCAAGCCGATTGATCCAGCGCATAGGCCGCGCGAACCACCGTCTGGATGAGCCGTCGAAAGCCGTCTTGGTACCGTCGAACAGGTTTGAGGTGTTGGAGTGCCGAGCTGCTCTCGATGCCGCACGGGACGGCACGCAGGATACGGTTTTGAGCCGTACGGGGGGGCTGGACGTTCTGGCGCAGCACGTCATGTGTATTGCTTGCGGCGGTCCGTTTCAGCCCGACGCCCTGTACGAAGAAGTCAGATCGGCGGCCCCTTATGCCGCTTTGAGCCGGTCCGCCTTTGACCGGGTCGTCGAATTTGTACGAACGGGCGGCTACGCTTTGCGGTCTTACGAAAGATTTGCCCGTTTGCGTCCAACCGATGATGGGCGGCTACGATTGGCTCATCCGCGTCTGGCCAGTCAGCACCGGCTGAACATCGGCACAATCGTTGATGCGCCATTGCTTAAAGTCAGGCTTATCGGTCGCCGGGGAATGCCCAATCCGGGGCGACCAAAAGCTTTGACCGGTGGTCGCGTTCTTGGCGAAATCGACGAATATTTCGTAGGCGAATTGAAAATCGGTGACGCCTTTGTGTTCGGTGGTCTTGTCGTGCGCTTCGAAGGCTTGCGGGAGACCGAGGCTTACGTCTCCAAGGCGATGGCGCAGGATCCGCTGATCCCGAGCTATCCTGGTGGCAAGTTTCCACTGTCGACGCATCTTGCCCAGCGGGTTCGCGCAATGCTTGCCGAGGGTGGTAGCGGCTCCGGATTGCCGGAACCGGTCGAGGAATGGCTGATGCTTCAGGCGGACAAGTCGGTGTTGCCGCATCCCGACGAGGTTTTGATTGAGACGTTCCCGCGAGGCTCACGCCACTACCTCGTCGCCTACCCGTTCGAGGGGCGACTGGCGCATCAAACCCTTGGCATGTTGCTCACACGCCGGCTGCAGCGCGCTAACGCGCAACCCCTGGGCTTTGTCGCCAACGACTATGCGATTTCCGTGTGGTGCGCCCGTTCGCTGGACGAGCGCATGGCAAGTGGAGGTCTTGGCATGGAGGAGTTGTTTGACCAGGACATGCTGGGGGATGATCTCGAAGCCTGGCTGTTGGACTCAAATCTCATGAAACGTACATTTCGGATGTGCGCCGTGATCGCCGGTCTGATCGAGCGCCGGCATCCCGGTAAAGTGAAATCCGGCCGCCAGATGACAGCATCGTCCGATCTCATTTATGAGGTGTTGCAGCGTCACGATCCACAGCACATCCTTCTGGAGGCGGCGTGGACTGATGCGTCAACGGGCCTACTGGATATTGCCCGTCTCGGGGAGTTTCTCAGACGTGTTCAAGGTCGAATCAAGCACGTTGCGCTCGACCGAATATCGCCTCTGGCGGTGCCGATCCTGCTGGAGATCGGCAAGGAAAGTGTGCACGGCGCGACGGCGGATGAACTTTTGAAGGAAGCTGCCTTGGAACTCGTCGCAGAGTGAGGTCCATGGAAGCTCGGTGCGGGGCGCTACGTATGTTGGAACTCAGACCTGAGCATTTTAGTCTTGCCGACTACAGTTCGCATTCCGTCGCGATCTGCGGAAAGAAGTTCATTGCTGACATGAGCGGGGCGCTGTTCTGGCCGGGAGAGCGGTTGCTTGTTGTTGCCGATTTACATTTGGAAAAGGGTTCCGCGTATGCGGCCAATGGTCAGCAGATGCTGCCGCCCTATGACACGCGTGAAACGCTTTTACGGCTGGCTCGCGTAATCGACAAGTACAGCGCCGGCGCCGTGCTGGCGCTTGGTGACAGCTTTCATGACGCGGCTGGTTACGCGCGCATGAGCGAGGATGACCGTACAATTCTGCAGATCATGCAGGAAGACCGGCGTTGGATCTGGGTGACCGGCAATCATGATACGACGATTGCTCCTGGGGCTGGCGGTGAAATTCGCGACGCCGTTGTTATGGAAGGGCTGACCTTTCGGCACGATCCTCTTGTCGGTTCCGTCACACACGAAGTCGCCGGCCACTTGCATCCCGCGGCGAAACTGTCGGTGTACGGCCATAGCATCCGCCGGCCGTGCTTCGTCGGCAATGGTCGGCGCCTGGTTCTGCCTGCTTTCGGTGCGTTTACGGGCGGGCTCAGTATTCTCGACGATGCGTTTGCCGGTCTCTTTGGCAACGCAAGTTTTGCGGTGTGGATGCTGGGCGATGATGGGCTGTACCCGGTCGCGCCGCGGCTGCTGAAACCGGATCGCATAGCCGCTTCCAACGGCGATCGTTCAATTCGCTCCTGAAACTGTGATTCTATGCGCGGCGGCGGCTGAAGTATGTTGAAGCGGCCCAACCGGCACCGGCAGCAACGAATACGGCGACAATGCCGTAGATCAGCGGGTAGCCGATGGCGAAATTGTACAGGTATCGGCCGACGCCTTCACGTGCCAATTGGACTTCCGACTCGAATGTGTCGAGCAGAATGCCTTCTCGAAACAGGTGCACGCGCGCTTTGAGAGGACCGACCGGAACATTGGCAGGCAAATCAATTGTTGTCCGGAAGAGGTTGCTGCCAACGAAGGCCACGCCGAATTCGCTGTCGACGTAAAGACGCTGCTTCTGCTTGTTGCGAATGATACCGGCTTTGAACTGATCGACTTCCGCAGACGGCAGTTTGGCTTTGTCGCGTTTTACCGGCGAAAGCGTGATGTGTTCGAAGCCAATGTCATGCTGATCCAGAATGAGTGGCTCGGTGATCTCATCCAGAGGTCGCGTCGACGCGATGGCATAGTAGCTCGGGACTGCTTCGAACGTGAGCGCACTGGTGTTGATCCAAATGCCCCCTAGGTTCGATTTGCGCCGTGCCACGATCGTACTTCCAACGCCTTCGACGACAACGACCACGTCGTAATTCGCCTGATCGGACTTGATGGGTTGGGCGTTGGATATGGCGCCGAAGACGATGATCTCAGTCCCGGTGAAGCTCGACGTGATGCCGACTGTACGCGTCGAAACGTCGGCCTGTACGGTTTCCCGAGGTATCACCTGGGCCATTGCCGACGTCGTTGTCTGTGTCATGGCGCTAGCGATAGTGAGCGTGATGATCAGGCACATGCCAACGAACATGGCAAGTGCGCGATCGCGGCGCGCGGGCGCTGCATAGAGATGCGTCGAGCGGTTTTCCATTGTCTAGTGCCCCCCGAAAGCCGGACCGATGGAAAACAGTTCCGTCGGCGTCGCAACCAGTCCCCAGGCCATCCGTAAACAGACACCGATGACAAGGGCGGCCAGCAAAAATCGTAGCTGTTCGCCTTTCAGCTTTTCGCCCGCAACCACGCCGAACTGGGCGCCAATTACGCCGCCGGCCATCAGTAGAAGTGCCAGAACAATATCAACGGTCTGGTTTTGGGTCGCGTGCAAAATCGTGGTTGCAGCCGTCACGAAGACAATCTGAAAAAGCGACGTGCCAACAACGACGTTGGTTGGCACGCGCAACAAATAGATCATGGCCGGAACCATGATGAAGCCGCCGCCAACACCCATGATTGCGGCGAGGAAGCCGACCAATCCGCCGATTATAAGGGGCGGTATTGCGCTGATATACAACTTAGAACGGTGGAAGCGCATTTTCAGCGGCAGACCGTGGATCCAATTGTGCTGCCCGGGACTGCGGCCTCCCGATGCTGCCCCGGTCTGCGCCTTGCGGATGGTATTGATGCTCTCGATGAGCATCAGTGTGCCGACGATACCTAGGAACGTGACGTAACTCATCGACACCACAAAATCGAATTGGCCGACTTCGCGGAGCCACTTCACGAATTGGACGCCGACCACGGAGCCCAACAGGCCACCTGACAGTAGTACGGTGCCCATCTTGAAATCGACGTTGCGTCGCTGCCACTGGGCGATCGCGCCGGAAACGGACGATGCAACGATCTGTGCAGCCTCAGTGCCCACGGCGACGGCTGCCGGAATGCCGCTAAAAATCAGCAGCGGAGTCATCAAAAAACCGCCGCCCACACCAAAAAGCCCGGAGAGAAAGCCGACAGCCGCACCCATTCCCAAGAAGAGAAAAACGTTCGCCGACATTTCGGCTATGGGAAGATAAAAATGCATTGCTCAGTGCACGCGTTCCCAAGTCCTGTTCAGGTTGTTGGGAGTACTCTGCAAGCACCACGTCGGGTCGCTCTCCGGATAGCGACGATCCGCAGGGTGGGAGAAGAGTCTCTCGAATGGCTCGGTCTTAAGCCAGTGCACGGCAGCGGGGTCAATGCCTAACTGCCTGGCACGAGAACTTTTTCGACGAGGGTTACGGCTAAAGCAACAAGGATTCGCCGCTGCGAGCGATAGTGCGTCAGGTTATCCCAGAAAATTGATCGGGATCAACATGGGTGGCCGTCCGAGGGCGATCGCCGCCAGTCGGCCTTGGACCTCAACGCGATGCCGAGGTCTTCTTCCATTGCGTGCCAGCATAGAATGCGTCGTTGGCCAGGCGGCTTGTGGCGCGACGACGCCAGTTGGCGATCTGGCCGTCGGCTTCTTTGATTTCGCCACTTTTGAGTTCCCTGGCCACAGCCTGATGCTTCTTTTCTGCGGCCTTGTCGCTGCTTCGTGCCGCGATGCCAAACCACTTGTAGGCCGTCTTGAGGTCCTTGGGGACACCAAGGCCGTTCTGATACAGAATGGCCAGATTGAACTGGCTGTCGGTCAAACCGCGATTGGCGGCTTCCGAGAACCACCGTGCGGCGGAGCCGTAATCGGAACGGCCAACGGAATTGCCGGCCAGCAGGACAGCCAGGTTGTGCATGGCTTTGACATTGCCCTGGCGTGCGGCGCGCTCATACCAGATCTTGGCCCGATTGAGGTCCTTATCGGCGCCCAGCCCTCGTTCGAACAGCGTCGCCAGGCGATATTGCGAGAGTGCGAAGCCTTTGGCGGCGGACCGCGTGTACCACTTTGTGGCCTCCTTGAAATTTTGCGTGACGCCCTTGCCTTCCGCGAAGCGTGCGCCCACTTCGAATGCCGCCGATGGGTCTCCGTTCGCGGCCGCCAAGCGGAGCGACAGCGGACCCACCAGTGCCGACGGCAGGTCGTCCGACAGCCGCGACCGACCGGCAGGCGATGTCACGGACTTGCTGGTCGCGGCAGGACCCGATGGGACCAGAGCAGCAGGGAGTGCCGGTGCAGAGGGCTGCGCAGCACCAACGTGGGTCGACAGAGTTGCCAATTCGCGCTGGCGGATGCGCTGGGCAAGGATCGGCGCAGGCACGGAATCAGACGCGCTGTCCAACGCGACACCTGGCGGCAAGTCATTGCTTGGCAATGGTGCCATTTGATAGGATTGCTTCCCGCCGTCCGTGCGTTTGCCGGACTTTGCGGCTCGATTTGCGCCGTTGTTTGGGCTGGTGGATGAATCGGACCGATTGCCTTGTGCTCCGCCGTTCGATTGAACGGCCGGCTTGCCCGTCTTCGCGACCCAACCATATAACAGGTTTCCGGTGCCCAGCCCGATCGCAATGACGGCGATCGCGGCGATAGCCAGACGAGTGCGCGAAGAGCGGTTGGGTTTGCTAACGGTTTTGCGCATATTTTTGCGGCCGGCTTCATCGCCCTCATGTTGTTTGACGCTCAGATCAACGTCGGGAAGCCGACCTTCGGCGATGGCGTTGACTCGCGCTGCCGCACGGCGGGCATCCGCGGCAAAAGCCTGCCGGTCGAGCCGCGGCGCTTGCGGTTGATCTGCGTCAACTTCAGGTTCGCGTTGCTCTTGCATCGCGGGCGCAGCATCGGGCACCGCGGGGTAGGTCAAGTCGTCCAATACCTGGTCGAGGCTGTCCCCCTTGGTCTCCGGTTCTGCCTCTGACTTGGTCTGGTATTGGGGCGGAACTTCAATGCTCTCGGGGGATTTTGTGATCGGCGCCTCGTCGACAGGTGGCGCGATCACGTGTTCCGCAGGCGTGTGGACCGGCTGAGCGGCAATCGGCTCGTGAGCCGCCGCCGGCGCGGTTTGGATCAACTCGACACGCTCAAGCAACTGCAGCATTGCATCCTGCAAGGTATCGAGCCGTTCCGTGGTCTCCCGGCCCTCATTGCGCAGTTCGACAATGAAGCTGTTCAGCAGACCTTTGAGTTCGCGCAGGTCCTGTGTTGGAGCTTCGGGCGGTTGCGGCAGCGCGTCGGCGAGTTTCTCAGCGGCATGATTGGCTACAAACTCAGCGATGTAAGCCGTGTTCAGAGGTGGTGAATCGTCAGTCTTCTGGGCGCTCAATTCGGCCAGCCGCTCTTCCGAGAAACGTTCGGCGAGCGCTTTGACCTGCTCATCGATAGTCGCAATGCGCCGAATTTCGTTCTGCGATTGTTCGAGCTGGTTCGCGAAGTCTGCGATCGAAGCTTCGATGTCCGCGAGGCCTGAAACGTCCGACTGCCTGGCCATTTGCTCGAAGGCTGTTGACAGTTGGTTCTCGAGGAGGGCCACCTTACGTTCAATCGCTTCGAGGGAGTGATCGGGCTCATTGGCCTGTTGGAGCCCGGATTCGATTTGCCCCATAATCTCGCGGAAGTTGTCTTCGAGCCAAGCACGATCGACGGCGGTCGCTTGGATCGCGGCGATGACGTGGTCGTTGGGATTGGCAGTCGATTCGGCAGGTTCTGCTTGCTGCGTTTGAGGCGTCGGCTGGACAAACGGTTCGGCGATCGACGTCGTTGGCATTCCGGCTTCGCCGGCCTCGTAGAGACGCGTGAGTTGCTCTGCGGTGGTCTCGTCCCAGGGGTCATGAGCATTGTGATCCGCGAATGGATCACCGTGGGACGTTGACGGGGCCGTCACTGCAATGGCGTATGCGGGTGTCGCATTCTGCCGTACAGCGCCAAGTACGTCTGCGATATTTGTGTCGTTGGGCGCATTATCCTGATCGGCTTCGTGTGGTGCTACCGCGGGTTCTTCCCCGCCAGTCGACGGCAAATCGGCCGGCGCAGCGTCTGAAGCGTCGAGATTATCTTCTTCGCCGCGGATGCGGCTGGCGAGATGCGCCATTGCGTCTTCGAGCCGCTCCGCAGTGCTCTGGAATTGACCAGGGACGTTGGCTGCCGCGCCGCGCACGTTGACGACCATGTGTGAGATGCGCTCTTCGATCTGCGCGATTTTCTCGGTCTGGTGCTGCTCGGACTCGTTCATCAGCTGGTGAATGGCGCCCAGGAGCAGGGTGGGTGACGTCTGTTCGCTGGAGAGTTGCTCCGGCGTCACCTGCTGATCTGCGGCGCGGCCTTCGCTGTTGATGTTCTCGTCTCGTTCCGACATGTCGTCCCTCGGAGCCAAAGTTCCAATCTGTGGAATTACATTCATCGGACGTGTCGGCGGCTGCCTGGGAGCCAGGTCCCCATTCCCGAGAATGTCTTCCGATGGCCCCAACGCGCACACAAGATGCGGACCCCTCACACGAAGGTTGGTTGATTCGCAGTAAACGTAGTCTTAAGCGGCACCTCTATCGGCATGGACTCCAAAGAAAATTTGGTGTTGAGCGTGGCCTGACACCATTAACGGCATATGACCGACGCATTTTGGCTTCAATGGTCACATTAGCGATTCGCGCCGCAATCGGCTTCTGCCCTATTGCATATTCTGGATATTACGACGGAAGTTCCCATATTCGTGGGATCAACGACACAATCGTATGGGAGGCAGGACTATGCGTCCGCATCACGTTGCATCCGCCACTAGAGTGGCCTTGATTGCTCTCGTTTCGTTCGTCGGGGTTCATTCCATGGCTGCGACGGCCGAAGAATCGGGGGCGGGTCGGTACACGATGCATAAGGCAGACGATGGATTTGTGCGCCTCGACACGCAAACCGGCGCAATGTCACTGTGCCGGCGCGATGATGACGAGTGGTCGTGCCGTCCTATGGCGTCGTCGGGTGCTGCGGTCGGCTCCGACGCCGAGACGTTGCGTCAGGAGAACGAACGCCTCAAGGCCGAAGTGAAACGCTTGGAAGGGCTGCTCGGTCTGGAGGATCCGGCCCGCCCAGGTACGGGCAAGCACGCATTCAGGCTGCCGTCCGAAAAAGAGGTCGATAAGGCGCTCGATTATTTTGAGAATATGCTGCGCAAGTTCCAGGAGCGATTGAAAAAACTGGAGCGCGGGCCGGAGCCGGAGCCGAAGCAGCTTTGATGTCTGACACGTTACGGCAGTTTCAAAGCAGCTTCGTCGTCGAGACCAGGGCACCGGGTTTTACGGACATGACCGCCAAGGTGTCACGCTGGCTTGAAGCCATAGATGCAGACCAGGGATTGGTGACAGTCTTTTTGCAGCACACGTCGGCGTCTTTGACCATCCAGGAAAACGCGGATCCTGCGGTTCAGTCCGATCTCGGCGATGCATTGGACGAGCTGGCGCCGCGTGGTCGACCGTATCGTCATGCCAC
>JBPCWB010000143.1:0-3098 GCA_051009955.1 Hyphomicrobiaceae bacterium
GATAGCTATCGTAGGTTCCCGTTGGATCGAATCTACGCCTCGGGTCGAAACGTTTCGGGTCAACTCGATGGTGACGCCGCTTTGCCTTGCGATGAGTATGCTTGCGCTTGCTGGCGTGCGCCTCGGCACCGGACATCACTGCTGAACCGAATTGCAGCGTCGCAAGGGCGAACGCTACTGAAAGGGCAACTAGAAGATATTTCATTGTGACTCCACACGGTGTCAATGACATGCTGTACTGCTACCGGAGATCGTGTTCCGTCAGCTCCACAACAAGTCCCTAGTCCGCGTCCAACAAACACGGTTTGGCGATGTCGCGTGCTCGGTTTGTGAAGTCGCATTCGCCAGCTGATAAGTCCGGCGCGAGGCTTGTGGATTGTCAGTCTTTACATCGTGGGCCGTTCCGAACCTACGCGACAAGCTGGGCAGCCAGCGCCAGGGCCCACCCTAACGACCGTCGCGACCGGCGTAGGTCTGGTTGGAAAATGTCTCAGGTGTCGGCCGACCGTTTGCCAGTGCAGTCATTCGCGGATCAGCGCCGACCTGTTCGGGCTCCCGGATGTTGCCGAAGATCGAGCCGCCAATCTCTACGGAAATCTCCCCATAGGTCAAATCACCGGCAACACTTCCCGTCGACCGAATATCCAGCAGTTTATCGATCCGCATCTCGCCGGAAACAATGCCATGGACCTCTGCGGAGGTCGCGATGATGCCGCCGCGCACGACACCGGTTTGGCGGATGGTGACCCTGTCGGCAATGATGTTGCCTTCAAGGTGGCCCTGGACCTCGACCCTGGTGCAGTTGCTCAATTCACCGGTGATCATCGTGCCCTTGCCGATCAGAACGCTGCCTTCGGCCTCGATCCCTTCAACGACCGGGATATCCCGCACAGGCGAAGGTGGCGGAGTAGGGGGCTGCGCCTGGCTTCCGCTTCGTGCGCCGTCACGCGGTGCGTAATATGTGGCGTCGCTCTGATGAGGTTCGGGCTTGGCATTTTTGCGACCAAACATCGAAACAGCTCCTACGGGTTCCCAAGATCAATTCGATCTCGCACTTGCATCCCCGCAAGGACATCTCGCCGTGCCCATTTCGCTGTCCAGTCCGCCCGGCCAGACGATCGAAATTCGGTTCACAACCAGCCACATAGCATAAGTATTTGGGACGCATGGCCTGAAAGACAATCGCCGCACTCTCCGCAGGCTGAACGCCGCCAAATGGCTATCTGAGCCAAATAGACTCCATAGGCTGCCGACAATTTCATGGCGAGGATTGCGCGAAGCTATGGGCAATGCTCAATTGCGATCTCATTGGCCTCTGGCACCGCAGTCCTGCGCCTGCAACTTGTGTGCGTTTGATCTGTTCTCAGGATATCGCGCAGGCGGACTCGATCCAAGGCTATGATTGCGCCATGGAATAAATCATTCTAGGCACCCATCAGTCCATCACGACAAAGGCCCAGGGAGGGCGCAATGATCACGGTCTTTGGTTCGATAAATGTTGACGTGACGTTTCAGCTTCAGCACCTTCCTGCTTTGGGAGAGACGGTTCTTACACCTGAGTTCAGCCATACGGTCGGCGGCAAAGGCGCCAATCAGGCGGTTTCAGCCAAACGCTACGGTGCACAGACAGCGTTTATTGGTTGTGTCGGCGACGATGCTTTTGGAGTCACTGCCAAAACCGCACTCACCAACGAAGGGATCGTCATCGATAATCTCTCAAAGGTGACAGGGAATACGGGTCTGGCTTCCATCTACGTCGATGACAACGGCGACAACATGATCGCGGTTGCATCGGGAGCCAATGGCAAGGTGACAGCGTCTTTGCTGCCCGAGCAGGCCTTAGGCACTGATACACTGCTCGTTTTGCAAATGGAAATTGCGGCACAGGAGGTGGAAGCAGCGATTGCTGTGGCCAAAAGGCGCGGCGCCCGTGTTCTCCTCAATATGGCACCTGCGATACCCGTTTCGCAGACCGCGTTGAGCCAGATTGATATTCTGGTCCTGAATGAACACGAAGCGCTCAGTCTATGCCAGACGCTGTCATTGGCAACTGAGACAGCAGAAGTGCAACTGCGCGGTTTGTCGGACGCACTCGCCGCCACGGTCGTTATCACTTTGGGAGGCGATGGCGTGATTGCCTGGGAGGACGGCCAGCTCCGCCGTGCTCAGGCCCTGCCGATCACGCCCGTTGATACCACCGGTGCCGGCGATTGCTTTGTCGGAGTTCTAGCCGCCGGTCTCGACGCCGGCCTACCCTTTGGCGATGCCTTAACGCGCGCGGCCGCCGCAGGTAGTCTCGCCTGCACGGTCGTCGGCACCCTGCCGAGTTTTCCAACGCTCGCCCAGATCGAAGCTGCCATGCGTTGAAAAGAATGCGATGAAAGAAAAGCGTTGAGCGGAAACAGAAAACGCCCCGCCGGAGAAGAGTATCCCGGCGGAGCGCCCGCTGTGTGGTATCGCTCTGGAGAGAGGCTGCCCACACATTCCTTGTTGCCCGGTCCTTAGTGCCTGGTCCTTACTGCCAAGTGATCGAACCAGGCTCGATGCCGATATCCACCATCGTTTGCGCATTCAGGCGTTCCGGTCGCAAATTCAGCGTGGATTGTAAACCCGTTTGAATGCGGATCGCAAACAAAGCTGACGTCGCGAGAACAGTATTCACCAGGATTTCCGATGTGCCAGTTGCGATCGATTGGATCAGCGTCGTCATGTCGTCCTCCTGTTTGTTCTGTGTTCGCTTATGGAACAGCCCCGTTGTGATGGAGTTGAAGCTAATCGGTTGCGCCGGAACTGACTGTTCCTTTCGGAACATGTCGATAAGTTTCATCAAATATACGGCTCAACTCACCAAAGATGATGGAAATCCCACATCAGGCGAGTTGATATGACGGGCTAAACATGAGGTCTCGAAGGCGGAATTACGCGCAACCTCCCGCAACGTTCAAGGTGTGACATGCCGAATCTGTCAATCCAAGGTGTCGACGTCTTTTATCGCGACGAAGGCGAAGGCCCGCTCGTTGTCCTCGGTCACAGCTCGACCGGATCGGGTGGACAGTGGCGGGACCTCATACGCCAACTGTCGGCGCGCTATCGATTGC
>JBPCWB010000144.1:0-15486 GCA_051009955.1 Hyphomicrobiaceae bacterium
ATCTCGACGGTTACGCGGCCGCGCGGGCCATCCGCGCGCACGAACGCAATGCCAACGTCGAGCCTGTTCCGATTTTGGCGCTGACTGCACACGCGTTCGACAACAACAAAAAGGCGTGTATCGACGCGGGAATGACTGATTTCTTGAGCAAGCCATTCACCAAGCGTCAGCTCCTCAAGGCAATTCGAGATCTGGTCGGCGGTGCGAACGCCAATCGTTCAGGCTGAGCAGTATTACCTATCGGCCGCTCCGCTCAGAAAGCGCGTGACCGCTCGAACAACGCATTTCGGTTGGGAATTGCTGGAACAACTATCGATCGTCGCGGTGCTCCGCATAGAAGTCATAGCGATAACCGAGAGAGAAAATGTATTCAGTCTCTTCGTCTATTGCCGCGCCCTGTTTTCGTTCTGACCACTTCGTGCCCAGTTCGAGTTCAATGCTCCAGTCCTTGGTGATGTAATAGTTGAACACCGCCGAAGGCTGGATGGCGTATTCCTCGAAATTGAGAACATCACTTTTCTGGTACGAGAACCGTAGTCGCGGATTGAAATGCAGATCTTTGGTCAACAGAAAGCGCGTGTTCAAATCGAGGACGTAAGTGTCTATCGCTTTGCGATCGACGTAGCGCAAACCGACGATGGTCGTGTCTTGCTCCGAAAACCAGCCATTGCCGATCAGCTGCAGAGCATAGTAGTACTCATTCCCCGTCGATTCGGTTGCCGGCACGTTGCCGGACGCCTTGGTGCCCGAAACGTTCGCGACGGTTGCGTCAATGCCGATCTGTAGCTGCGAATTCAGCGGTCGGGTGTAACCGATCGAGGCCGACCTCGCGGTTGCCGTGCGGTCGCGCGCCAATTGTTCGATCTCTTTGCGCGAGAACTGTCGATTGAGCTCATCGAGTGAGCCGACGAACTGGCCCTGCAGGGCGTTGTAGGTCAAGAGATAAGGGGATGTGCGATAGTCGAATGCGGCGGTCAGGGTCGACTTGTCGAGGAATGTCCACGAGCCGTTCAGAATCGCGAGATTGAGCTGGTTGAAGTAAATGTCATAGTCAGTCGTCGCAAAGAGCGATTTGCTCTGATCGAAATACCGCGCTTCGAAGCCGATCGCCCGGCGATCGAGAAAGTCGTACGAGCGCTGCTCAATCGCAAAGACCGTGGCGTCGAAGCCTCCGAAAAATGGCCCGAAGTCCACGCTTGCTCCATAGAAGTAGGAATCCTCCTTGAACGGCTCGTCCTTGCGACTGTACACGGGAGCTCCACCGACTATGTTCAGTTTGGCGAACGGCGTTGCTTGCCAATCCACGACGGCACCGTCGAACCGGCCGAGCACGCCACCTGAGTTTCGGGTTTGTCTGCCGACCCGAGTGCCGATTTGCCAGCGCTTCAAAGCCAAGTCAGCGTAAAGCGAGGATATTCCAACGATATCACGTTCGTCCTCATCGGCTTGGAAGCTGTGCTCCTCGATACCCGAGAACTGAAACTTGCCCTTGAGCCATTCATTCTCCCACTTGCCGGCCAGATAGAATGTGGAAATGAGGGCGTTCTGATAGACGCGATGCTCATCTTCGTCACGGTTGAAGTCGGGTGGTAGGGACGGATCGCGGAGCTTTCGATAGCTGTCATCGTAGACGAAGAATTGCGATGCACTTCCGGTGATGCTCCAACCACGCCGGTCTCTTTTGCGGCGGCGGCTCTTGCTCTCGAACGGACGCCGCCTCGATGTTTTGTCCGTGCTGGCGGGCTCGATCGCTGCAAGCCGCTGCCTGACGCGGGATTGATCATCGCTGTTATTGTAGCGCGCGAGAAGATCCTTGTATTCGGCTCGGGCCCGGGCCAATTTGCCGTCGCGCTGATAGGCGAGGCCGAGCAACTCCTGCGCCTCCGCGCTATATTCATGCTCTGGATAGCGCAATACCTTGTTCAGGAGTTTGATCGCTTCGCCGGTTTTTTTGCGTTTGAGAGCGGCCCGCGCTTCATCCATTGCCGCCCCGGCCGATCGCAACTCGGCCTTCGAAATCTTACGGCTGGGACGTCTGCTGCTCGGCAAGCGCGCTGCCCCGGTTTCTTCGGTTGAGGAAGCTACGTGACCCGGAACAACCGAAGTTTGCCACGGACCACCAACTCGGCCGACGGGGAAATCCGGTTTGCAGGTCTTCGACGGTTGTGGGCCGGAAACGGCAATGATGATGCTCTGGAAATCTGCGCCCTGGGCGACCTGATAGGCCACTGATCGCTCAAATTGGATCACTAGGGTCGGCCCGTCGGCGCGGATTGTTTCGAATTCAATGGCACGTACTGCGGCCCTTGGATCCCGCGGTGGGCTCAAGGCTTCGCGCTTCAGACGACCAACGAAATAGTCGCTTTGCCGGTCAATCGCACGTACCCGGATGCGAAGCTCACGCCCCTTCTCAGCCGGAAAGTGGCCAAGAAAACGAACGCGAAGATTGAAACCGACTTTCATAATCGTGCATCTCGGCTTCGCCAGAACCTCCACGTCAGAGAGCACACGGTCGAGAACTGGCTCGGCCGTAGCTGGCCGGACAAGCAGCAGACCGTTTACCCACACCAGGACTAGGAATGACATCCGGAGCTTGAGCCACATTCTGCCAGGCATCACCACTCCCCTCGATTGGGTCGGTGCTCGCCTGAACGACGCTCCTTGATCGTCGTTTGCGATGAGTCGGTGAACACGTGGCAGGCGCCGGCGCAGTCTCGAAGTTCGGATACCGTGTAGAAGCGTGTCGTCGGTTTCTCGTATTTCTTATGCGGGCCCTGTCTGAAGTCGTTGGCATGGCATGCTGCGCAGTCGGGACGATGGGCCGGGAAGCGCCACGGAATGGTCTGGGCGTTGGATGTGTGGCAGCTTGCGCATCCCACGCGACGTCCGTGATCCGCGAAAGCAGGTGACGCGTGTCTGAATATCAGCGGTGTCCAAGCGCCGGTGCGGTGACACGTCTCGCACGGCAAGGCCGTCACGAAGTGCTGCGGCGACTTACCGGTTGCCGTGCGACCGTTGTGGCACGAGGTACAGTTGGCGACGATTCCGGTGTGATCCATCCGCGCGCCGACGAAGGTTTTCGTGCTCTTGTGGCAAGTCTCGCACGGCGCGGTCGTCACGATATGGGTCTGTGACTTGCCGGGCGCAGTGCGGCCGTTGTGGCAGGAGGCGCAATTGGCGACGATACCGGTATGGTCCATCCGCGCGCCGACGAAGGTCTTCGTACTCTTGTGGCAGGTCTCACATGGCGCGGTCGTCACGATATGGGTTTGCGACTTGCCCGGCGCGGTGCGGCCGTTGTGGCACGAGGCACAGTTGGCGACGATGCCGGCGTGGTCCATCTTTGCACCGGTGAATGCTGTCGTGCTCTTGTGGCAGGTCTCGCATGGCGCCGTCGTCACGATATGGGTCCGCGACTTGCCGGTGGCGGTGCGGCCGTTATGGCAGGAGGCACAGTTGGCGACGATGCCGGCGTGGTCCATCTTGGCACCGGTGAACGCGGTGGTGCTCTTGTGGCAGGTCTCGCATGGCGCCGTCGTTACGATATGGGTCCGCGACTTGCCCGTGGCGGTGCGGCCGTTATGGCAGGAGGCACAGTTGGCCACGATGCCAGTGTGATCCATGCGCCCAACGACAAATGTCCGGGTACTCTTGTGGCAGGTCTCGCACGCCGCAGACGTCGCAATATGGTTCGCCGATTTGCCGGAAGCCATTTTTCCGTTGTGACACGATACGCATGGCGCCGTAATTCCACTGTGATCCATACGCGCCTGTGTGAACGAGGAATTGCCGAAGTGGCATGCTTCGCAAGGCGCCTGCGTCGCAATGTGATTACTTGATTTGCCGCGCGCCGATGTCCCGTTGTGACACGAAGCGCAGTCTCTCGGTGTGCCCTTGAACCGGCCACGTGCATGGCACGCGGTGCAGTCAATTGAGCGATGTGCGCCGAATAGCGGAAACCCGGTTGAAAAATGATCGAAACCGGTCGTCGTCCGTTGAGCGAACGTCGGCTGCGGGTTGAGCAGGAAAAGGCCGCATAGTGCGATCAGCAATTGGAGAGCCAATCGTAGTGATGACGATCCTGTCATGCTGCAACTCGGAGCGGGGCGGGCTGTCCGATCGACAGTCGCTCACCGCACCTTCCCCTAATTACCGCTCGCCGGTTGATTTCGTGTGCCGTCCCTCAAATCGATTGTGAGCAGACAACTGATCCAGCCTTCTCAGATGCAGTTGGTCTGAAATAAAAACGTTTCCGGCGTCGAATTATTCCAATTTCCTCCACCTTTCTTTGGACTAATTATTGCTCTCAAACGTTGTTATTGCAGGGTAAACTGTGTGCACAATGGCGATGTGAGTTATGACTCGGCAACTGACTTCCACTATCGGCGTACGCTTCGTTCGATTCTTCGATCTTCAAGCGTCAGTCTTAAGTCTTGCGGCATTGGCCGCCATTTTACTCGCTTCGTATATTACGACTGCCGTGGCCATCGAGATACTGGGCTTGGCCGTGCCTGCTCTCAATCCAACGGCGTTGGCGGAGGACGAACTCAGCGAACAACAAAAGAAGGCCCTTGAGCGCGCAAGGGAGCAGGCCAAGCAAGCGGCGGAACGCCAGCGCGAACAGGCCAAGAAAGCGGCGGAACGTCAGCGTGAACAGGCCAAGAAGGCGGCGGAACGTCAGCGTGAACAGGCTAAGAAACAATCCGAAAACTCCCGCGAATTGGAGAAGGATAGTGCTGAGCGCTCACAAGAGAAGGCCAAGAATAAAGGTGAACATGCTGAGAAAGGATACGCGCACGAGAAAGAGGAATTCGACGATGACTATCCGCCTTCGACAGTCGTGGATTTGATCAAGCGCTTGGTTCAGCCAAAAACCAAATCGAAACCCAAACGCGCCAAGCCGAAGCGAGCGGACGTCAGCATCAAATTGCCGCCAAGCGCTAGAGCAACCTTCAAGCGCAACGAGATTTTGGCACCGAACTTGACCAAGCGTTCTCGCGATCTGGCCCGCCGGCTCGGTTTCAAAGTCGAAAATGCTGGCAGATTCTCGACTTTGGGTGCCACAATTTCAAAACTGATAACTCCGCCTGGACTGGATGCTCGCTCGGCACGCAGACTGTTGCGGCGCAATTTGCCGGACAAAAATCTTTCGTTGAACAAGTACTATCGCATTTACCGAGCTGCGCGCGGTGACAATCAAAAACGTAGAGGACGACCGCTCCGCACGCAGCTGCCAGGGCGAAGCAGATGCATCGATGATCAGTGCTACGGGCTGTCACTGATCAAATGGCGGCCTGCACTGAGAGATTGTACGCGGGCTGTCAAAGTCGGTGTCATCGACACGCCGATTGATCATCGCCATCCGGCATTCTCTGGAAAGGACGTTCATGTCGGCACATTTGTTACCGGGTCACGCAAAAAGTCAGCGGACTGGCATGGAACCGGGGTTCTGTCGCTACTGACTGGAGATTCGAATACGACGACACCGGGGCTCATCCCGCGCGCGAGTTTCTATGTCGCCGACGTGTTTTCGCAAGACGCTTCCGGGTCGCCGGTCGCGGAATCTCTGAGCTTGCTCAAAGCATTCGACTGGATGGACGCATTCGGCGTCAAGATCATTAATTTATCGCTGGCGGGCCCCAAAGACCCGCTGATCGAAAAGGCGATTGCCAGGCTCAGCAACAAGGGGATCATATTTGTCGCCGCTGCTGGAAACAATGGGCCAACCGCACCGCCGAATTACCCGGCGGCCTATCCGCCGGTCATCGCCGTGACGGCGGTCAACAAGAAAATGCGGAACTATCGTTACGCCAACCGTGGAACTTATATCGACGTTGCGGCGCCGGGCGTGGGTATTTGGACGGCCGCACCGGGACGGAAGGAAGGTTATCGCTCCGGCACTTCATTCGCCGTGCCATTCATGACCGCGGTGGCGGCGACTCACTATCGCCAGCTTGAGAAGCCCTCCAAAGGGAGCTTGTTGGGCGTTATTGCTACACGGGACCTCGGGCCGCCGGGCCGTGATCAGATTTACGGGCACGGATTGATCCTCGCTCCGCCAACATGCAGCGATCGTCGCCCAGGACAAACAGTTCCTGCCGTTGTCGCGAAGAAGGTTCGATAGACCGACTATCGACGAGTTTTCCCCTTAGGGTACCTGTATAAGCCGCAGTTCTGAATTGGGCCGAAAACCTCGCTTCTGTTTGACTAACCTCGAATTGAAATTGACCCGCCTCGAAGTGTGGGGAATCAGTCCTGGGCCGGGGGAGATGGCCAAGTCCTGAACCACTTCAAAGCGGGTCTGAGGCTTTCAATCTGTCTCTCAGAAAATTCCTTCGGCAGTCGCGCCTTAGACCCGTGAGCAGCCTTCAAACTTTGATCCCAAGGCTCTGCCGCCTTGAGAGGAATGGAAATCCGCCAAATTTCGAGCACTACCGCTTCGATTTCCAGCTTTCGAGCAGACCCAACTCTTCGTTGCGCCCCAGCGCATCTCCGTCGATCACTTGATCGACATGCGCATCGATCAATGATGAAGTCGGACCAGCCGCTGGAGTGAGTTTATCTCTTCGAGCAAATTGCCCTTTGGCAGCCAAATGGATCTGCACCTGCCAATTGTTATCGATGCCGCGACACGCCACGCCAACGTAGGTGCGATCAAGTTCATTGGTCAGCAGGTACTGTCGGCAGACCTTCTTGTCCACTGTGCGAAACGTGAGCTTGGGAAACACGACAGTCTGCCCGCCCGCCGACAACGTTCGCGTCAGTGGTCGACCTGACGGCATTGTCTCAAGAGCTTGTCGCAGGCCGGCTTGCGCAACAATTTTTCCATGCTTGAGAGCGGCGAGTTGGCGGTGGTCCGAAGCGGACGGCAGCATGCCGATCGATCTCAAATGCCAACCGGATAAACCTCCGGCGAAAACCAACAATCCAGCGACTGCCGGGATGGCGTAAACCATCCTACCGCGCGGCAGAAATGCGGTGAGCGCGCTCGTCCACTTGCTCAAGCCTGTCGGAGTTGGCGGCGGCGATGGCGCGTCGACTTCCGTCCCGGTTCTGCTTCCAAGAACAACGTCGATCAAATGGTCGGGCACGGGCCGCCGCAACGGCGCGTCGTAGAGCCCTGAAAGCTGGTGTCTGGTTCGCTCAAAAATTGACAGTCTGATCTTGAGCTCGGGGTCCGTGGCAAGCGCCGCCTCGACTTCATCGCACTCTGCGGGTGAAAGTTCACCGTCGGCATAAGCCATTAGCGTTTTGTCGCTGATTTCACCCATGCCGGCGCCTCGACTTCTGTTCTGGCGGTCCTTCGACCAAATTGTGCAATGCGACGCGGGCGCGGGCCAGGCGGCTCATGACGGTTCCAATCGGTGCATCAACAATTTCGGCTGCCTCCCGGTAGGTCAAACCGTCGATACAAATCAATGCAATCACCAATCTTTGCTCCTCAGGCAGCTGTGCCATCGCGCGGCTGACCACCTCCAACGTCATGCGTGCGTCCGTGACAGTGCGACCGTCGACGACAGAAAGGTCGTGTGCCGTACCGATTTCGACCTGCTCACCGCGAACCTTGATGGTGCGCCGGCTGTCGATCCAAATGTTCCTTACAATCCGATACATCCAGCTATCGAGCCTTGTTCCGGGCTGCCATTGGTCTTTGCGCTCTAGTGCTCTTGCACAAGCCTCCTGCACGAGTTCGTCACCCTGATCGAGATTACCCGTCAGTGCATAGGCAAATCGCTCGAGGCGCGGCAAGAGCTTTACCAATTCGGCTCGGAATTCGTTGTCCACGCGCATTGTCCCTGCGGCTAATAGAATAACGGATGAAAAGGCAGTTTATTCCCTCGCATACAGCAGTAATTGACGCCGATCACTGCCATGCGAGGCACAGGTTCGCGTTCATCGTTGCAACTGGCGAAAATTGGACGTTGTGTGACATTTCCCGCAGGTCCTGCCGAATGATCCACGGTGCACGTCGTCGCCCTTGTGGCAGGAGTAGCAGTCGCGGGGTGCGGTTGCCCTGGAAACGTTTCGTGTGCGATGGCAGTCATGGCATGAGGTGCTCACGTGCGCTCCGGTTAGCGTGAAATTGGTTTGCCGGTTGTGGTCGAAGCGCCAAAATTCCCATCCCTTCGGACTGTGGCATCCAGCGCATTGAGGGCCAAATCGACCGGCGTGATAGCGATCGGCGTGACAGCCCACGCACTCGGTCGGTGCATCCTTGTAGGCGCGGGTTCGATGGCACGCAGCACATTTGACACGGGCATGACGGCCGTTCAAAGGGAACCGAGTCAAGTCATGGTCGAAGAGCACCTCCTTTCGCCAGCCCGTTTCGTTGTGGCACGTCTCGCACTTACTACCCAGCTTGCCGCCATGAGGATCATGCTTCTTGTGGCAGGCAACGCATTTGGTCGACAGCTTGTCCTTGTAAAGATCCCCAACGTGACAGGATTCGCAGCGAAGTTTTGAGTGCTTTCCGCGCAATGTAAACTTGGTGCGCTTTGCGTGATCGAACCGAACGGTCTTCCATTTGTCGGGTGCGTGGCAGGACTCGCACTTGCCACCGTAGCGTCCGTGATGGACGTCCTGGATGTCGTGGCAGGAGACGCAGGTGGTTGCGAGCTTGGTGTAGCGTTCACCCGCATGACAACCCTCACAGCGGACTTTGCGATGTGCGTGCTTCAGCGGAAACTTGGTTTTGTTGTGATCGTACGTCTTGATCGGAGACCACGCCGTGTCAGAATGGCAGTCCTCGCAACTGGTACCGAGTCGACCCAGATGTGGTTCGGACTTCTTATGGCAATCAACACATTTGCCTGGCGCTTCGCGGAATTTGGCGGTGGCCGCATGACAGCCTCCGCAACTGACTGTCCGGTGTGCACCCTGGAGCTGGAAGTCCGTCAAGTCGTGCTTGAACGTTTCGCGATCAAGTGAAACGATCTGGGCCTTCCGGCCGACGTGATCCGTGTGGCAGTGCTTGCATTCGGCTGTGGTCGCATCCGGTCGCCTGCCGTGAAAACCCTTCCGCTTTTGGCGATCTGCGGCAATTTTCTTGTGGCAAGCGAGGCACAGGCGGGTTTGTGCCTTTTTGGCAAACGGTTCGTGGCAGTTCTTGCAGTCGGCCTCCAGCTTTGCGTGACCCTCGATCAATGGGCCAGGCATGACGAGCTTCTCGAACACGTTCTGGGCATGTCCAACATCCGGCATGCACAGACAGAAGAGGCTCGAGAAGACTGCAATGAAAGCTTTACGCGTGTTCACTTCTGAACCTTCGTTCTCAGTAGAGGTGAACAGCGATGATGTGCACGACAACCGCGCAGACGAGAATGATGAACAGCGGCAAGTGCAAGAGATGCCAGGCTGCAAACATTCGTTCGAACATTGCAAGCCTGACGGCCTTACCGACCGCAGCAAAATAGAGATCGATGTGATGGCGCGCACGCTTGTAGCGTCTCTGTCGTTGCCACCAGGATTTGCCCCGCGCCCGACCGGCGCGGTGAATGATCCGCCGTGATTGGCGCAAGAGCTGTTTGCGGCAGCGGTGCGAATAGGCTACCAGCGAAATTGCCGCCACGAGGCCAGACAGCATGCCTTGTCGATCGCCCAGCACACGACTTTCGTATCGCTCGAGAACTTCGTGAATGATCGGCGCGCGAGCCAGTTCTGGACCGAAAAGGAATTTCAGCTCATCCGTGTCCGAGAGGATCTCGCGCAGTTCCGCGCGTTGCCCGTAGAGCCCGATGTGGACCTTGCTGTAGAGATAGCGGCCGATTAAACCACTGATGGCAACCGTCAGCATTGCAATCATGGCCACGGAACTATTCAGCGATCCGAGCTTGAAATTGGCGTGGTACAGGATGACGACGGGGCCGACAATGCCCAGCAGCATGTGGATCCTGAACCAGCTTGCGACCGAGCCCATCGATCGCATAGCGCGGAGCCTCTTGCGCAACGGGTAGGCGAGCAGCATCGCCATCATCGATGCGCCGGCAATACCAAACCAATATCCCGTGCCAGTTTCCGCCGAGAAGGGCGGCTCAAAACTGATAAGCCACCCGTAGATAAGCGCCAATACAACGGTGACTGCAAAAATGCCGCGCAGCATCTGCGCAGAGGGTTGGACGATGTAACTCTGCAAGCGCGGTGTCAAACGGCGACGGCGCTTCGGGTCGGGCCGTTTTACTGATCGCGCACCTGGCGCTTGGCGCTGCTCCTCGCGGTCATCAATCCACCGCTCGACGACGTCAGCTCCCGTCGCATTGCTCATGCAAAATCCCCCGAGTTTGAATCGATTGCCGTTGTGGTCCGCCTTTCGGCGGGCCACTGCACGAAGCTAGTCGATTGGGGTTTGCATTCGACGTCCTCGCTACGGGAAAACAATTCAAAGAGGGCATTTGTATGACCCGCGATAATTCACCGAATATATTTCGGTCGAACAAACTATTTCAGGGAATAAAATCGTTTCCCAATCGTTATCAATACGGTTTGCACTATACCGACGACCTTGGCCATGCATTCGAAAGGGTGTTGGGTTGAGCAGGTGTGTCGTGTGGCTCTGCTTCTCCGCGCCGAATTCGAACTGCAATTGAGCCATCACTCGAGATGGCGTTCGATGGCTATCTGAGTACGGCCGACGCCAGAACACGGAGGGCAGACGGTGTGTTTGGAATAACATTGCAATCGGTGCTGGTCTCGATCGCAGCCATGGCGACACTTGCGGCTGGAATCTTGTTTGCCTTTTACCGGGACGGCCTCGCTTGCCGTAGAGCTGTCGCGGCAGACGATGGCATCATCCGCCATATGCGTTCTGTTACGAAACAACTTCACGAAGAGCAGATTTCCGAGGCTGAGGCGGACCGCCAGTGTCGGGAGCACGCGTTAAGGAGCTTGAAACTCGCGGGCGCCAGTGATCAATCCGGGAACTTGGGACTGGTCGCTGCAGCCCTACTCTTGGGCGGGATTTGCGTCTCTTCGTTGGCAGGCCTGCAGCTATTGGGCACTTTCGATAGCTCAAGGGAAATTCGAAGCGCCGCCAACGCGCAGCCAGAACTGATGCGCGCGACCGTGAGCGGTGCAAGCACTGCTACCGGCGATGAACTGATCGAACTATCGAACTATTTGACCGCCGCCGGCACTAGCCAGTTGCAACCCAAAATGTCAAAGCGCCCATCTCTGCCTGGTGTCGACGAATTGATTGCGCGTCTCGCCGAACGGCTCAGGAACTCGCCGGATGACGCCGAGGGTTGGCGTATGCTTGGTTGGTCCTATTTCCACACAGACAACTATGCCAAGGCTATCGAATCTTACGAACGCGCACTGAAATTGAGACCGGATTCGCAAGCCTTTCGGGAAGGATTGGCGGAGGCAAAGAAAAAGTTGGAGGGCGCAAAGTATAGTCGCGGCAGCGAGGCGGGACAGGCCTCAGACTCGCAGAATCCAACTGCGAATGAAAAGGGCCCGACCGCAGCAGACATTAAGGCTGCGTCACAACTTTCTTCGAGCGACCGCCAAGCCATGATCGAATCGATGGTCTCTGGACTAGCGACACGCCTGGAGGAGTCGCCGCGCGATCCGGAAGGTTGGCAGAAGCTCATTCGTTCGCGCGCCGTCCTGGGCCAGCATGCCAAGGCGCAAGATGCCCTCTCGAGGGCTCTGAATGTATTCGCGAACGAGCCAGATGTCCAAGCGAAACTCATCGCGGCCGCCGGCAAACTCGGCGTCTCAAACCCGAAGCCCGAGTAGGCCTCGTCATGCAACTACGAACACATCGAACAACGCGAGGCGAAGGCGATGGCGTTTGATCCGCTTTACGTTGTCTACCTAGCACCACTGATCATACTTTGGCTGGTTATTTCCGTCTTGCGTCGGAAGGGCGAGGCGAATAGCCGTTCGGTTCGCGATGCCGCGGTGGCCGCCGGTCTCACCCAACCATCCTCGCTTCACCCGGTTATCGATCCGGCAATCTGTCTTGGCTGCGGTGCCTGCGCGCGCGCCTGCCCGGAAGGCGACGTGATTGGCCTTATCGGCGGCAAGGCAGCGCTGATCGAGCCGACGCAATGCATTGGCCATGGCGCCTGCAAACTTGCTTGCCCCTACGACGCCATCAGTCTGGTCTTTGGCACGGAAGAACGCGGCGTCGATATTCCCCACGTCGGAGCTGATTTTCAAACCAACATTCCGGGCATCTATATCGCCGGCGAACTCGGCGGCATGGGACTCATTCGCAATGCGATCGAACAAGGCCGTCAGGCCTTGGCCGCGATCAAGGGATCCATGCGCCCCGGCGTCGGAGGCGGCGATCTGTTCGACGTCATCATCGTTGGTGCGGGACCGGCCGGAATTTCTGCCAGCCTCGCTGCCATGGAAAACAAAATACGGTTCCTGACGCTGGAACAGGATTCGTTCGGTGGTACCGTCTCGCATTTCCCGCGCGGCAAACTGGTCATGACGCAACCGGCAATTCTACCGCTCTACGGCAAGGTGCGTTTCCGCGAGGTCAGCAAGGAAAAGCTGCTGGCATTTTGGCAGGACGTTGCCGAACGGACGGGATTGACAATCAACTATCAGGAACGCGTCGAAGAGATCGTCAGGCAGGATTCCGCTTTTGTCGTTCGCACGACCCAGAGCGCATATCGCACTCGAGCCGTTCTATTGGCCATTGGCCGGCGCGGCACGCCGCGGAAACTGGAAGTGCCGGGTGAGGACCAATCCAAAGTCGTCTATCGCCTGATCGATCCCGAGCAGTACCGCGACCAGCGCGTGTTGGTCGTGGGTGGCGGGGACAGCGCCATGGAAGCGGCAGCTAGCATTGCCGAATTGCCCGGGACGGAGGTTACTCTGTCCTATCGAAGCAAGGCCTTCTCGCGTGCCAAGCTTAAGAACCGCGAGCGCATCGAAACATTGCAGCGATCAAATAAGCTCGAAGTAATGTTGTCTTCAAACGTTCGGGCAATCGAGCCGGATCGCGTGGCCATCGAGCATGAGGGCCATGACATTGTGATCGAAAACGATGCGGTGATTGTTTGTGCCGGCGGCATTCTTCCAACAGGCTTTCTCAAAGCCACCGGCATCGAGGTGGAGACGAAATATGGTACGGCCTAAGCTGGTTTTGGCGATCGCCGCAGGATGCGGCCTGGTCGTTGCAGTACAGGCGATGATGTCAGAGTTGGCTTTTGGTGCCGATCGACGCACGCTCGCTGATTTACCTCCGGCGGTTGTCAACGCATTGGCTAGCCGCGAATTCGAGCGTGCAGCACGCCTCCTGCGGCCACTGGCTATCGACAGCAATAGAAGCGCTCGATATCAGCTGGGCTTGCTATATCGTGCCGGTCGAGGCGTGGCCGCCAACAATCAAATTGCGGTGGACCTGCTCGCCAAGGCCGCAAGGCAAGGCCATCCGGGCGCGCAATTCGAGCTCGCAAAGATCTATTTGTCGGGCAAGGGTCTGCGGGCCGAACGGTCCAAGGCTGTTTTCTGGCTCAGCAAGGCGGCGGCGGCAGGCCATGGCAAAGCAACGGCATTGCTGGCGAATCTTCGCCGTTCCACTCCGGGCCAATCAGGTTGGGCTACGACAGTGAATCAATCATCGGTGCCGAAAACGACCAAACCGGGTGGAGTTTCTTATTATCGACGGCTCACAAATCAAGCAAGATCGCGGCCCGCCCTGCTCGATGCGGCGGGGCGCGGCCGGCACGTTGCCGTCAAACACTTGATTGCCGCCGGTGCAGCGATCGAAATAGAGGACGAACTCGGCAATACCGCAATTCTCGCTGCAGCTGAGTTCGGCGACGCGCGGTCCGTCAATCTGCTGGTGGCAGCCGGCGCCAATCCTCGCCACCGCAACGTTGCGGGATTCGATGCAATGATGCTCGCGGCCAGGCGCGGACATATAGAAGTCGTGCGCTCGCTTGTGGCGGCGGAGAGCAGTCGGGGCTCCCCGATCGGCCGTGGTGAGGCACTGCTTGCTGCTGGCCGCTCCTGCCGCAAGTCGATCATTCAGTTTCTCGCAGCCGGACGCGCTGTGGTCAATGCAAGGGATGCCACGCATAGATCGCCGCTAATGATCACTGCACGATATTGTAGCGACGATGTCGTGGCATTGCTTGTCCGAGCTGGCACCAGTTTGAATGCCGTCGATGTAGACGGCCGGACCGCCCTGTCGTTTGCGGCCGAGGCGGGGAAAAGCAAAACCGTGGCAATTTTGCTGCGCGTCGGTGCAGATCCGTCCATCGCGGACAAAATGAAACGACAGCCACTCTCGTTGGCGTTAGTTCGTCGGCAGGCTGCAGCAGCAAACCTACTCATTGCATCGGACGCAACCGTCAACCATCCCACGGTCGAGGGCAATACGCCGCTTATGCTTGCCGCGCGATCCGGTTTGTCGGGCTCGGTTCGCCAACTCGTTGGCGCAGGTGCTACCGTCGGCGCTAAGAACAAACAAGGCATAACTGCTCTGATGCTCGCCGCTCGCGAGGACTACGCTCAGATCGCAAAGTTCTTGATCGCAAGCGGCGCGCGTCCGGCTCAATACAACAAGCGAAGAGAAACGGCGGCCGATATTGCAAATACTTGGAAGGCGTCGCGCTCGGCCGCATTATTGCGTTAGTGCACTGGTGTCCCAGGGCATGTCCACAAATGCCAACCGCTGTTCCGACTCCCAGTCTGAGTAATTGACGCTTAGTTCAGCACAATCGCGCAAAAAGTCGGGTTGAAGCTTGAAAGTTCACGATTGTCTCTCAATTCCGCGTCCGAGACTTTGGATTTTTATTGGTTTAGTGACTATTGGAAAATCTGATGAAGTTTGCTGAATTGGGTGCTGCTTGGTCCAGCAGCATAGCGCATGCTGTTGCAACGGGTGCCCATCCAACTTAATGAACCAAAAACATTTCGAATGACCAAGCAGGGATCATAGACTGCGTCTCGGGGGCTTTAGTCTTTCCTCCGCTGCCACGATGACGGCCATTTGCTTTAACGCGCTTCGTCAATGTGAACTCAAATAGGTCTGTTATTCGCTTGGAAGCAGACGAAAGTTGCATCTAATTTCACATGGCGCGACGAATGCAATCCGCTCTTTCTCCGTTCACGTGATCATATTTAACGATACGCTATTCGCCTTGTGCGGTCTTGCCTACATCACTTCGAGTCCCGAACGTGCGACGACCAGGGAGCATCAATGACAAACGCGAGCAACGCGAATCCAATCATCGCAAGAGACGGTATCCACGGCGTACGTGCTCCTGTTTCTTGATACACTTCCCACGTGGCGCCAAGGCTTGCCGAATAGAAGATGAGTATCCCCGTCGGCAATGCCCATCCTGACACAGCACTACTCTTTAAAAACTCCCCCGATGCCAGAATGATGGTGAAGAAGCCCAGCGTGATCCAGCCCCCGCCTGCAACTTTCATGAGTGCTAAGATTAGCGTTTGGGTGCCTGGATCAACCTCTCGCCAGGGGGTGCCGACTGCCTGAGAATGGTAAGACATAAACTGCTC
>JBPCWB010000145.1:0-4638 GCA_051009955.1 Hyphomicrobiaceae bacterium
CTATGGATAGCCCGCTGCATACCTGGACGCGACCCATGCAACAGCGCGCTGGACGGATAATCTCAACGGGAAATAAACAGCACTTCTCTTGTTGCGACGTTTTGTGTCGCCGAGCTGTCAACACGCAAAAAACTGCCGGCGTCCGCTCAGTCAGCGAAGGCACCACAGGCAGAGTTGAGACGTGCTACGCGAACTTGGACTGGCTGACCTCCAGGACATCTTCGAACGTTCTCAGTCCGGTCGAAGGGGCCGAGACCAGGACAGCCATGTTGCCGGGTTTATGTTCGTTGCGCAGCATGCGCATATGCGCCTTTGGAATCTGCATCCAGGGAAAGACCTCTGACATGCACGGATCAATGCGCCGGTCGATCACCAGGCGGTTCGCCTGGCTGGCCTGTTGCAAATTGGCGAAGTGCGAGCCTTGCACGCGTTTCTGGTGCATCCACAGATACCGGGCGTCCATGGTCAGATTGTAACCACTCGTGCCGGCGCAAATGACGACCATGCCACCACGCTTGACGACCTGCACCGAGACCGGGAAAGTCGCTTCACCGGGGTGCTCGAAGACGATGTCGACATTGACGCCCTTGCCCGTAATGTCCCAGATCGCCTTGCCGAACTTGCGCATCTCCTTCAGCCAGTCAGCGTATTCCGGCGAATTGACTTTCGGCAATTGCCCCCAACAGTTGAAGTCACGACGATTTATCACGCCCTTGGCACCGAGCGATTTGACGAAGTCGACCTTGTCATTCTCGGACACGACGCCGATCGCATTGGCGCCGGCCGTGGCACACAATTGCACCGCAAACGACCCGAGACCGCCGGATGCGCCCCAAACCAGGACATTGTTCGCCGGCTTGAGCGTATTCGGACGATGGCCAAACAACATGCGATAGGCGGTCGCCAGGGTCAGCGTATAGCAGGCGCTTTCTTCCCAGGTCAGATGTTGCGGACGTGGCATGAGCTGCCGGTCTTGGACACGAGCGAATTGGGCGAACGAGCCATCCGCCGTCTCGTAACCCCAGATCCGTTGCGACGTCGAGAACATCGGGTCGCCGCCATTGCACTCTTCGTCGTCACCATCGTCCTGATTGCAATGAATGACGATTTCGTCGCCGACCTTCCAGCGCTTCACTTTCGAACCGACCGCCCAGACAATGCCTGACGCGTCGGAGCCGGCAATGTGATAGGGATTCTTGTGAACGTCGCGTATCGGAGAGACCGGCGTCCCGAGGGCTGCCCAGACACCGTTGTAGTTCACGCCTGCCGCCATCACGAGCACCAGGACATCATGGCTGTCGAGCTCCCAGGTCGGCACGACTTCGATCTGCATCGCCGAATCGGGCTCGCCGTGGCGTTCTTCGCGGATCGCCCAGGCGTACATGTTTTTTGGAACGTGCCCCAGCGGCGGAATCTCGCCTACTTCGTAAAGATCTTTTTTGGGCGCTTCGGCGGCCGCTATGGTGGAGGTTTTCTCAGTGGCTGGTGTGCTGCCGGCCATGTCACTTCCCCTTCTATTCGAATGGCATCAGCTGATTTGGCTGCTCGCCGTGCTGCGACGGGTTGTCGGTGGCGATCGGCACGAGTCGACAGCTGAGCGATTGGCAAGCGCAAGTCCTGCACAGCAATAGTCGAAACTGACCGATCGAGGAAAGAATTATTTTGCGCTGCAGCAATCAGATCAGGAAAATTGATATCAGGATGATTCGGTGAGCGTTAACCAGAATTTCATCGTGAACGCGGAATCGTTGCTTCATCAATCAGCAATTAAGGGCTGGTAAGGTACTTTTCCAACGCCTGTAACAGCGCGACGTTCGACATCGGAGACGAACAATGGATTGGCAAACGGTCGTACTAAACGTCTATAGTTTAGATGCGTCGATTGTTGCTGTGATCGTAACACTCGCAGTATTCATTGCGTATGTTGTCCATCATTTCTTTGAAACGGGAGTGTACTGGACAATATTCGTCATTGCCTCCATGTCAATTGTGGGAGCGACAGGACATATCTTGTTCCTCCTCAACGATATAATCTTCAGTTATGACGCCGGACGGAACGTGGTTGTTGGCAGCACTATTGCGATGGGTCTCTATGGCTTTGTCGGCCTGGCTGTTCATTACTTTACGGTCAAGACCATCGATGAGGGCCATGCGCCTCGCCAGCCACAGGCCAATGTCGGCCGGGCGCCCGGCCATCCCAAAGTCTAGTATTTCTCGCGCAGGGTTCTGACGTTACAGTGCCGCCATGCTGCAACTGCGAAGAGAACCGCTCGCATGACAAACTCACCTCGGCACCCAAGTTCGTCGGGGCGCGATCGACCCTGGATCTTTCGCACCTACGCCGGCCACTCCACCGCTGAGAAGTCCAACGCGCTTTACCTGCAGAACCTGGCAAAGGGCCAAACCGGACTATCGATCGCGTTCGATTTGCCCACCCAGACTGGCTATGACAGCGACCACGACCTGGCCCGCGGCGAAGTCGGAAAGGTTGGCGTTCCGATCAATCATCTCGGTGACATGCAGACGCTGCTGCGCGGGATTCCCCTCGAACGCATGAATACGTCGATGACGATCAATGCGACGGCGGCGTGGCTGATCGCCCTGTACGTTGCGGCAGCCAATGAAAGCGGGGCCGACCGCCAGCTCCTGACCGGCACGATCCAGAACGATATCATCAAGGAGTATCTGTCGCGCGGGACCTATGTCTTCCCGCCGCAGCCGTCGCTCAAGCTGATCAAAGACACCATCGTATTTTCCTATCGCGAGGTTCCGAAATGGAACCCGACCAACGTCTGCTCGTATCACCTGCAGGAAGCCGGAGCCACGCCGGTCCAGGAACTGGCCTTTGCGCTGGCGACGGCATTGGCTGTCCTCGACACGGTCAAGGCCTCGAACGAGGTCGCCGAGACAGATTTTCCGGCTGTGGTCGGACGCGTGTCATTTTTCGTCAATGCCGGTTTGAAGTTCGTAACTGAAATCTGCAAGATGCGCGCCTTTGTCGACCTTTGGGACGAAATCTGCGCCGAACGGTATGGTGTTGACGATGCCAAGTATCGTCGCTTTCGGTACGGCGTTCAGGTCAATTCGCTGGGGCTGACCGAACAGCAGCCGGAAAACAACGTTTATCGTATTCTATTGGAAACGCTTGCCGTAACCTTGTCGAAGCGGGCCCGTGCACGCGCGGTACAATTGCCTGCCTGGAACGAAGCGCTTGGTCTGCCGCGGCCCTGGGATCAGCAGTGGTCGCTACGAATGCAGCAGATCCTGGCCTACGAAACCGATCTTCTTGAGTACGCCGACATTTTCGACGGCTCGAGGGAGATTGACCGCAAGGTCGACGAGCTCAAGGCCGAGGCGCGCGAAGAACTGCAGACCATCGAACAGATGGGCGGCGCCGTGGCGGCAATCGATTACATGAAGCGCAAGCTCGTCGAGAGCAATACCGCCCGCTTGCAGGACATCGAAACCGGCGCGCAGGTCGTCGTCGGCGTCAACGCGTATACCGAGACGGAAGCCTCGCCGCTGTCGGGCGGGGAGGACGCAATTCAGACGGTCGATGAAACCGTCGAGTCAGAACAAATCGCGCGATTGAACACCTGGAGAGAGCAGCGCGACAAGACAGCGGTATCGGCTGCGCTCGAGTCACTGGCGGCTGCGGCCGAGGCCGACACGAACATCATGGAGCCGTCGATCGCTTGTGCGAAAGCGGGCGTGACCACCGGAGAATGGGCGCAGGTGTTGCGACAGGTCTTTGGCGAATATCGCGCGCCGACCGGCGTCGGGCGCGCGACCAGTGGTGCCGGACAACACATCGAGACGGTTCGTGAAGCCGTAGAGATGGCAACACAGACGTTGGGTCGGCGGATCAAATTCCTGGTCGGGAAACCAGGTCTCGACGGCCATTCCAACGGTGCCGAACAGATCGCTGTCAGGGCCCGTGATTGCGGCATGGAGGTCGTCTACGAGGGTATTCGTCTGACGCCCGCCCAAATCGTGCGCGCGTCGATCGATGAAGGCGTGCATGTGATCGGTTTGTCGATCCTCTCGGGGAGCCACATTCCGCTGGTGCGTGATGTCATGGACCGACTGCGTGACCAAGGTGCTGGCGACGTGCCCGTGATCGTTGGCGGTATTATTCCGGAAGAAGATGCCGCGGTGCTCAGATCCTATGGTGTTGCGGCCGTGTACACGCCAAAGGACTTCCAGTTGAACGACATTATGGCGGATATCGTTCGGCTTGTGGAAGGCAGCGCCAAGGCCGCATAGGCAAGCTGGATCGCAGCGCTGTACGAAGCCAGGGCGACTAACCGTTGACGCTCGCCGGATCTACACTATAGTGCCGCGCTCCGCGGCCGATGCACGCTGATTTGCCCCAGTGGCGGAACTGGTAGACGCGCCAGACTCAAAATCTGGTTCCTGCAAGGGAGTGCCCGTTCGAGTCGGGCCTGGGGCACCATCAGAACGACCGCAGCTTTTCCTCGCGTCAGCATACGCAATGCGGCGGGTCTCGGCCTGCCACAACTCGGCCCCTTAATCCCGGCAGTCTAGGAGTTCGTTGGTTTTCCTAACACGGGAGAGTGCCATGAATTCCAACAGAAACCTGATCATCGCAGCAATTGTCGTCGTTGTGCTGATCGC
>JBPCWB010000146.1:0-3183 GCA_051009955.1 Hyphomicrobiaceae bacterium
GTAGACGGCGTCATCGCTCATTTCGATCCATCGCGTCGATTGTCAATGAGGAGCGACAACCTTAGTCTTAGAAAAGGGCAGTCAGGCGTGGATCCTCGAGCCGCCGATGTCAATTAGGCTAAGCGACCATTTTGCGCTGGTCCCATGCTACCAGTGTTGAAACTCGGAATAATCACGCATGTGAGCAGGAGGGCGCCTCAGGGCGGGCCGGTTTGTGCAGTGCCCCGGCTATGCGGTTGCAGATTGCGGCTAGAATTTGGTGGTGATATCTGGCCCGGGCGTCAGGCCAGTTCCAACACTCAGAGTTGTCGTCAGCGGCTCAAATGACTGAAACTGTGTCAACGTCAGATTGGAATTGCGAGCCGGGGAAAAGACCAAGCTTATGAATAGCGAGACAGTGTCCGCCCAGCCTAGTTTCATTGGACCATTGGCAGGCACCTTCGCGGTACAGACGTTGGTCTCGATGGCAATGTTCGGTGTTGCCGTGATTGCACCGGTGGCGGCGCCTTCAATCAGTGTAAAGGCGGAACTGATAGGGACATTCTCTGCAATAGCCTATGGCATCGGCATGCCGGCCGGGCTCATAACCGGCGCGCTCACGGCCCGGTTCGGGTCCATCCGGATCTGTCAACTGGCGATGGTCCTGGTCTTTTTCGGCGTTGCTGCGCTGACGATCTCAACACCATTGGCAGCGATCGCAGGCGCAGTAATTCTTGGCCTGAGTTATGGACCGGTTAATCCAGCCAGCACGGAAATCCTTGCGCGGGTCACCACGCCTCGCATACGGCCATTTATTTTTTCGGTCAAGCAAACGGGCATGCCGGCAGGCGCCGCGCTGGCCGGCGCCTTTCTGCCGGTCCTGATCCTTGCCTTCGATTGGCGCATCGCAATTGCCGCAACGGGACTTCTCGCGATCATTGTCGCGCTGGGCATCCAGCCAATGCGAAAACAAATCGATACTACATCGGACGTAGCGCCTCGCGTCAAAGTGGGCAACATCGTCGATCCACTAAAACTGGTTTGGCAGGATCCTCGTTTGCGCTGCCTAATATCTGTTGGGTTTGTTTATGGAGGATCGCAGGTGGCAATTGCCACCTTTTACGTCATTCACTTGACCAGCAAACTCGCATTGTCACTGGAAATTGCGGGTCTGATTTACACAGTGCTGCAGATCAGCGCCGTTGCCGGACGATTGATTTGGGGCGGCATCGCCGGTCAACTGGTTCCCGGCAACCTTGTTCTGGTTGGACTTGGGTTTGCAACGCCGATCTTTGCTTTAATCGCTGGCTCGTTCGATACGTCCTGGTCTCTCTGGAGCACATCGGACTTGACAGCATTCTGCTCGGCCTGACCAGTCATGGCTTTAACGGAGTGCTCTTCTCGGAACTCACGAGGCATGTGAGCGCTGAAAAGACCGGTGCTGCAGCTGGCGGGCTGCAATTCGCTATGCTTGCCGGAGTGGCTACGTTGCCACTCGTATTTGGATTGATTGTTACATTGGCTCAAAGTTACTTCGTAGCCTAGAGCACCTTTGCCCTAGCCGTTCTATTGACTGCAGCATATGCCGCCGTTTCTCTGACGAACCCTTCGCAGCATTCACCGACAGCTATGGGCTGATATCCTGCGATCGAAAATGCATTTGTTGCCCCCAAAATGAAGCCTCCAAACAACGGCAGCAACTTGCATCGCATTGGCGCAATCTCGCAAGCTTCTTCGCGCCCTCCCTACGGAACTCTCATATTTGATCGGAACGGACGTGTCACCGAACGAACGCGTGTGTCGCATTCAGCAGATCTGCACGACAACCCAGTCAAACACCCGGCTTCAAGAGTTCTGCAGCGGCATCCGCAAAGACCTGAGCACCGAGGACGATGTCGTCGTCTGACGTGTTCTCTGTCCAGTGATGCGAGATGCCGCCGATGCTCGGCACAAACATCATGCCGGCGGGCAAGTGCCGGGCCATGATCTGGGCATCATGACCCGCAGCGCTCGGCATACGGGTGAATTTACCCGGCGCATGCCGATCGGCGGACGTTTCTAACGCGGCCTGAATGCGCTTATCCATGATGGCCGGAATGCTTTTTGCAATCGTCTCCAGGCGTGCCGTGCACGGACCGTCCTTGTCGGCCCGCATAACGACCTCAGTCAATACCGATTCCAGCTCCGCGAGCTTGGCGGGATTGTCGTCGCGAAACTGAAACAGGACCTCCGCGCGCCCTGGGATGATGCTCGGCGCACCTGGATCGAGCGTGATCCGCCCCGTCGTCCAAACTGTATGCGGGCCAGCGTGCCGCTGGAATGCCCGCCCCAAGTCGTGAAGGAAATCGACCGCTGCAACTCCGGCATCCCGCCGAATTGCCATGCGCGTCGTGCCTGCGTGGTTCTGGGAACCCTCGAATACAATCCGAAACTGCGCAATCGAAACGATACTGGTGACGATTCCGATTGAAAGTGCACGATTTTCCAGTCGGTCGCCCTGCTCGATGTGAGCCTCGAGAAAGCCAATGTACCGGTCTTTCCGAATCAGTGCTCTGTCACGACCTTCGAGTCCGGCGTTGCGCAAAGCTTCGCGAAGTGGCGTGCCGCGCGTTCGATCGCGTGCATTGTCGATCATCGCTTCTGTCAACTCACCGACAAACGAATAGCTGCCGAAGAAACTTCCAAAGTGTCCTTCTTCATCCGCAAATGCGATCACGTCGACACCGACGTCTTGATAGCCGGGCGTTGACGCGATGACACGAGCTGCCTCCAATGCATAGACCACGCCCAGTGCACCGTCGAGCCATCCGGCCTCATTTTGGCTTTCGAGGTGGGAACCAGCGAGAAGCTTCGGGCCAGATGCCGGCGTCAACCCAACAACGTTTGCTATCCCGTCGATCTCGACAGTGTGGCCGATTGCACTTAATTCATTGGCAAGCCAATGCCGCGTGACCATGTCCTCAGCGGAAAGCGTTGGACGATGGACGCCGGTTCTGAACGCCCCGATTGTTCTTAGACTATTGAGGTCTCGCAACACACGCTCGCCGCTTATCTCGACCGCCATATTCCGCCACCTGCATACCGATTTGCGCCAAAAGAGACGAGAACCGAGAGTGTCTAGAAAACATAGCGCAATTCAACCCAGTATTGTCGGCTCTTTAATCTGAACGGGCTAGCAGTGACATTCGGCTCACTGGTGCTGCC
>JBPCWB010000147.1:0-3176 GCA_051009955.1 Hyphomicrobiaceae bacterium
CAAAATCCGGCGCGAGGACGGTGGTTTGGACTGATCGTGCCGCGTTTCGAGGAGGGGTTATGGGAGAATTCCCAGTACGTCCTCGACAAGCAGATGGCGGAAACTGAAGGCGTGCCAGGATTGCCCCTCCTCATCCAGACGATCCGCGAAAAACTACGACCAAGAAAGCTGAACATCATCGCGCACAGCATGGGCGCGTGGCTCGTTTTGCAAGCTTTGGAGAAGCACGCCGCAGAGATCCTTCCAATTGATCGACTGATCTTTCTGGCGCCCGACGTTCCAGCCAACGCATTCAGCAACGCCGCTCTACGCACCGCTGCGGCGCAGATTGGCTCCGTTCATGTCTACCATTCCCGCCTCGACGATATATTGGCGCTAACAGAAATAGGCTGGAAAGAAATGAGCATGGGCCGCCTTGGGCCCTACAAAAAAGAGGCGCTACATGCCAACATCAAAGTTCATAATGTCACCGAGGCGCTTGGCAAAGAAAACGTTCATGGCAAGTACCTGAAGGAGAACGGCGCCGAAGCAATCGCGCTGACGGAGGCACTCCGTTGATCCAGATTCGCCAGCAAAAATCCATGTCGAACGAATTCTGATCAGGTGGGCCACTGGGATCGGCGCACGCTGAACGCTGACGCAACACGCCTCTTACGCTAATAATAACCAACACGAACCGGCTCAGCCAACGTCCTATGTCCGCTTCGGCTGAGCCTTCTTTCCAGCATCATTCAACAGCAGCTGACCCAGGATAGCGCACATGACCAGATTGATCGCTGAGGGTCAGTACTTCCTTTTTGCCGCTCTCCTGGCAGCCCTGGTCATGTCGCTGACCTTTCACGAGTTCGGGCATGCGTTCGCCGCCAAGCGATTTGGCGATGATACAGCTGAACGCCAGGGACGACTGACACTGAACCCTGTCGCTCACATCGATCCACTGGGTCTCTTGATGGTCGTTCTCATTGGTTTTGGCTACGCCAAGCCTGTTCCGACTGATCCGCGCAACTACAATTCCTTCTGGGCTCAGCTGGTTGTTGCAGCCGCAGGGCCTCTGGCAAACCTGGCGATCGCGGTCGTCGCCTACAATCTTTTCTTATATGGAGTGCAAGCAGGTTGGCCGGGCTTTGATGATCCCGGAGTGCAACAAGTTCTAACAATCTTGGTGATCGTCAACCTCGTTCTCATGGTATTCAACCTGATCCCGCTGGGGCCATTGGATGGTCACTACATCTTCCCCTACTTCCTTCCCCGTGCGCTCGCCCACCAGTATCGGGTATTCAACGCCAGGTATGGGACCTATCTTTTTCTTGGTCTGATCTTGCTCTCGATCGCGGGTGTACCGGTGTTCCGGTTTGTTTTCAATATTGGGACGAGCCTGTTGCCATACATCAGGTTCGTCTGATTTGGCGCCACGCGGTTTCATCGGCATTCACCAAGAGTAAGTTGCATATGGTGGACCTCGCAGCACTCGACGCCTACCTGAGTTTTGATGTGCCCATTCCGGCACCACCCGACCGCCGTCCACAGGCTAGCCGGATCAGATCGGAATGCTTGACCGGATCAATTCGGAATCAACGGCCGGATGTGCCGGATTGGGCACCCGGACTAAGTATCGGAAAGCGTGCCAATGTTTTGCAATTTGAACAATCATGTATTTCAACGCGATAGCGCTGTGTGACAGATACTGTGCGCCAAGAGATTTCAACTGGTTTGAGCGCAACTCATTGTGTTAGCGTTCCTGAGATAACCGCACAGGATACACTGCTGGCAGAGTTTCAAATGCCACACTGCATTGTTGATTCTGCAGTCGCGTGACGCCAACGATCTCATTGCGGTTTCGAAGTGGCGTTGAATTGCCATTGGTGAGTGACATGATTTCTGGTGTCGTCGGTCCAATTTTCAGTGATTTCTATCTCTACCGAACGCCGTCTGCATATGTCCATCGATCAGCGGTCATATCCGTCACCGTCGGCATGATGCTGGGATGCCAGATGGCGACCGCCGCCGAAGTCGTCGGTAACGCAGTAAGCATTTCGAATAACGTAACGGCCGCGCTCGGCCAGAAGCGGCGGCGCCTTGCGGCTCGCAACGCGATCTATCGTCGTGACCGATTGTCGGCAGGCGGTGGATCAATGGGTCAATTCATCCTCAAGGACAACTCCAAATTTGCACTTGGTCCGGGAGCGAGTCTTCTCGTCAGTAACGTTCTCATTCGCCCCAACAGTCGATCGGGCCGCAAGATGTGGTTTCGACTGTTGCGAGGCGCGATGCGTTTCGCCACAGGAGCGAGCCCGAAGCGCGCTTATCGAGTCAATACGGCGTCTGCGACCCTGGGCGTGCGCGGCACGATCTTCGATGTCTATGTCCGCGGTGGACGCACGTTCGTTATGTTGCTGCGCGGACGTATGCGGGTATGCAATCGGCGTCGGCGCTGCCGCGTCTTGCGCAATCCTTGCGATTGGGTGGATGTCAGCAGCCGCAGGCTCCGGCATGCACGCGGGTTGCGATCCGTGCGGCCGCTCGGCGTGTCCAGCGGACGCGCATTGCCGTTCCTGCGTCGGGAAGGCTGGTTGATGCCGGGACTGCGTGCGTCCAGTAGCAGTTGCCTCGGGTTTGCGCGTTTGCGTAGCGAGCGGCAGACTATTCGGTCCCGCGCGCGAAGATCATCACCACCGGTCACGCCTCCGCCGGTCGTCCCGCCAATCTTTGGTCCGATCTTCGGCAATCCTGGAAACAACAGGGCCGTAGGTCGTGCGGGCGAAAATCCGAACAACAGGGGCGGTTGGGCTAGCGGCTCGGTTGGCCGCGGCGACCAAACCGGTGGTGGCAACGGCGGTGGAAACTCCGGCGGAAATGGCGGCGGCAACGGTGGTGGCAATAGCGGCGGCGGAAACGGCGGAGGTAATGGCGGAGGAAACGGTGGCGGCAATAGCGGCGGAAATGGCGGTGGCAATGGCAGGAACTAAACTTGTTCCGGCAATCCGTCATGGGATCTGCGCTGTCGTGCTGAAAACCGTGCCGAGCCATTCATAGTTAGTGCATTTTATCGAATAGCATTGCAGCGCGTATTGCGGTCGCCACTGTCGCGCGCGCATTCTCACCTCATGCCGCGCAAATGCGCGGATCCGGCATGGGCGATGCGATGCTTGATTGGGCCATTTGCACATTCCCAAAAC
>JBPCWB010000148.1:0-7574 GCA_051009955.1 Hyphomicrobiaceae bacterium
ACAGCGCTATGACGTTCCGCGTCAAACATTCCAGAGAGAAGGCGGGGGACAAGGCAACCATAGGCCGCAAGCACCTTGTGGGCATGGATCATCGGGAAGCGATTTCCCAGGGCAACAATGATTTTTGCAGCGACGCCGGTCAGCTCGGGCCCCAACACAATGTGTTCTGGAACATCCGTCAGTCCAGCCCGATCGGAACCATTGTGCCAGTGTATTCGGAATAGGTTGCCCGCATCGGGCGCGTCCGGATCGGTGTCGGCCAATGCCGGCGCCCTGCCTGCAAATCCGGTGACGGGATCCGCCAGATCCGAAATTCGCGGCAAGCTGACATTGGCTCCGCGCAAGTGTTGCAGATTCCGGGCATACACGTCCCGGTTGATGATCTCCTGTTCCAGACCAAGGCTCAATCGATTTCTCCCAGATTGTCGAATGCCAGGACTGTCGTTTTGCCCGATCCGTTCGGTCCGACGAATTTCAGCAAATCGCAGCGGTTGATATGCACGTCGCGGGACTGTCAACTTGCCATTGGAAATGAGAATTTGGCGACGTTACGAGTACCATTGTCAGGCCCGCCGTGTCATTGACAATATTTCTCATCTGGAACCGATGAATTGACCATATAGTGTTTGCACGATAACGGGAATTACGTCGTGACCTGTCGGAGGCCACCGTACACAGGCCGGGAAGTATCCGCGATGCGCAATTGGCGACCTTTGAACTCACTCGTGCCCGCGAGATTGGGAAATGTGTGAGATTAGTTTGAAAGCTTCGATCACGGCAGTGGCACGTGGCCAAGCATTTTGCCTAGGCAATGCCGAACCGGAGCTGGTCGGTTGACGGATACACTCGCAGAGACCATCGCAATCCTGGAACGCCTTGTCAGTTTTGAAAGTATATCGGAGCGGCCGACCCATGGCATTGTTGGCTACATTCAGGACTACCTTCTCAACCACGACATCGAACCCATCTTGAGTTTTGATGATGCCGGTGAACGGGCCAACGTGTTCGCCACGATCGGCCCCAGGATCGACGGAGGCGTGGTGCTGAGCGGGCATACGGATGTCGTTCCTGTCGAGGGCCAGCGATGGAGCACGGACCCGTTCAGACTGACCCGCAAGGCTGACAGACTGTATGGCCGCGGATCTGTCGACATGAAGGGCTTCCTGGCCTGCGTGCTTGGCTCAGTGCCTGCCTTCAGTGCCGCAGATCTCAAAAAGCCGGTTCATATTGCCTTCTCGTATGATGAGGAGACGGGTGGCCACGGGATGCCTGTCTTGTTGCAAAGCATGGCACGACAATCATTCCGGCCCGGTATCGTCGTTGTTGGCGAACCCACGGAAATGCGGATCATAACAGGTCACAAGGGCGGCTATGAAATGCGGACCAGGATAGCCGGTCACGAGGTTCATTCCTGTGATCCGACAAAGGGTGTCAGCGCGATTTCCGCCGCTATGAAGCTGATTTCCAAGATCGAGGAAATCGGTGACCGACGGGCGGATAATCCTGTACCTGGATCGCCGTTTGATCCACCTTATTCAACCTTCAACGTCGGCCTCATCGAGGGAGGGACAGCCCGCAATGCGACCGCGGGCTGGTGCAATTTCGAGTGGGAGTACCGGCAGATGCCCGGCGAAGACGGCGCGCTGACCATTGCGGAAATTGAAGCCTACGCAGAGCAGGAATTGTTGCCCGCAATGAGGGCCGTCAACGCGGCTGCCGACATCAGGATCATCACCGAAGCCGCCGTTCCCGGATTGGACGATCGCAACACCACGGCCGCAGCCGCATTCGTCAGCGAAGTTACAGGCCTCAACAGCCGGGACGTCGTGTCGTTTGGCACAGATGCCGGTTATTTCAGCGAGGCGGACTACTCGACCGTGGTGTTTGGTCCGGGCAGCATTTCCCGCGCACATCAACCGGACGAGTTCATAGAGGTTGGCGAGCTGGCAGAGGGCCTCGCGTTCCTGAGCAAGGTTTCCGAGCAGTTGTGTCGATGATCGTCGTGACGTGCGCCGTGAAGACACGGGCAACGGCCAGGACTGGACAGCAGATTAGGAATCGGGAAATTGGCCATGGGATTTCAAAAGGCATTCGAACAGCAGGAATTTGCGCGCCGCGTCAATGATGTCCGCCACCGCATGGAAGATGCCGGCTTCGATCTGCTGATTTGCCAGGACCCCGCCAACATGGGGTGGCTCACCGGCTTTGATGGTTGGTCATTCTACGTGCCGCAAGCCGTCATCGTGCATGTCGAAGAAGATTGGCCCATTTGGTTCGGCCGCGCGCAGGATGCCAAGTCGGCACATATCACCACTGACTTGCCAGCAGGAAATATCATCGGCTTCTCCGAGCCTCTGATCCATCATCCGGCGCAGCATCCTTTCGATGAACTGTGCGCACTCATCGGCGGGCGCGGCTGGGGTTCGTCGCGCATTGGTGTTGATTTCGATGCGCACTACTACACGGCCCGCGCCCATCACCATCTGGTCACCGGCCTACCCAATGCGAAAATATCGGACAACCGTGAATTGGTGAACTGGGCGCGGTTGATCAAATCGCCGGCAGAGCTTCGATACATGCGCGAAGCCGGCCGAATTGTTACTGACACGATGAACAATGCATTGGCCAAGCTCGCGCCCGGCGTGCGCCAGTACGAAGTCATCGCGGATGTCTATCGTGATCAGATCACCGGGTATGAAGGCAAGTTCGGGGACTACACGGGCCTATGTCCGCTGATCCAGGTTGGCGAGGGAACCAGCACGCCGCACTTGACCTGGACCGACGAGCCGCTGCCCGCCTCAGGATTGGTGGCCATGGAACTTGCAGCAGCACGGCGCCACTACAATGTCCCATTGACACGCACCGCTCACATTGGAACACCGCCAGACGAAATGGCACGACTGGCGGAGGTCATCGTTGAAGGTGGAGATCGTGCCCTGGAGGTGGCAAGGCCGGGCGCAACCTGCGAGGACGTCGAGGCGGTCTGGCAGTCCATTCTCAATCGGAATGGTTACGAAAAAAAGAGTCGCGTCGGTTATTCGATCGGCCTGAACTATCCGCCAGATTGGGGCGAACGCACGGCCAGTCTCCGTTCCGGTGACAAGACCATTCTACAAGCCGGTATGTGTTTCCACTTCCAGTCCGGCGTTTGGTTGGACGAATTCGGTGCGGCAATTTCCGAACCGATCGTCGTTACAGATAGCGGGGGTGAGCGCCTGTGTGATGTCCGGCGCGAACTCGTTGTCGTCTGACTGGTGTTGGTCGGGATCTTCTGCAGCGCTTCCCACTGGAGAAGACCGCGACCTGACAACATCATCGAAGCTTCGCTTGAATGACCGAGGGCGGAATTGCGTTCATCGATGGCTCGGCGCGTTTCTGCAGAAGCAGGCGCTCTCGATTGGAACATCCGCGCGAGCTATCGCAAAGTCCAGCCGTTGTCTCAAGAGCCGATATTCATCAACATTCCCAGACCTTTCCACGCATTCGGCAAGCCCTTGCAGCGCCCAGACGTTGTCCGGATGTTGGCAACAGCGCGGAAGACTTTGGTCGTAGCCGAGATCGGCTCGAAATACGGCCTCAGCTTCTTCAAACATGCCCTGCTCAGCCAACAGTGCCCCGAGCGCATGGCGCGGCGGATGCATCCAGGCCCACGGTTCGGTGTAGTTGAGCCCATCGTCGCGTGAGACCGCAAGGCGTAAACTGGCAAACGCCCGCTCATAGTTTTTCTTCCGGTATTCCAATTCGCCGTCCAGCATTGCCGAAGCGATCCGGAGCATATCGCGAACACGATTGCTAAGAAAAATCGCGTCCTCGGGGATCGTGGCGACAGCCTCCTTCAATGAGCTTCGGGCCGCTTCCGCCAATTCAACTTGTCCAAGCGCTGCGTGTGCGACGCCTTGCCCGTAGGCATGCATTGCGACGCCGATCGGGCGGAGCGAAGCGTCAGTCGGCCTCGGCATTGCGATCAGGTCGTGCCAGCGACCGAAGCGAACCAGGACGTGCACACGCATGGCTGAATAGCCATCCAGGATAGCCGCCATGAACGGCACGCTCTTTGAAATCAGTTCGGGTGTGGCCATCTCGCAAATCCGTCGGGCGGCATAATTGGCTTTGCCATACTGGCCAAGAAACATCGCGGCATACATGAACAGATGCAGATCATGACAGCGTGCCGTGGTGTAGAAATTCTGATCCCCAGCATAGTCGCGATACTTGTCGTCCGCACGGACGGCCCGTTCGCTTTGCGAGACGGACTGCGCATAGTCGCCGCAAAGTACATAGATGTGTGCCGGCATGTGCTCCAGGTGACCGGCGTCGGGCGCATAGCCCCGCAGCATGTCGGCAGCCTTCAGGGCACGCTGCGGAAACGGCGACATCTCCAATGCATGGATATACATGTGCAGAATTCCGGGATGAAGCGGTCCGGCATTTTCGATCTTGTCCATCCAGCGATCGAGTACCGGCATCACCTCGCTCGTGCGCGCGTGCGGATTTGGTTGGCCGGTCTTGAGCGCCCATAGTTGACGCGGTGTGCAAGTGACCGCAGCCTCGACATAAAGAGCGACGATATCGCCGTCATCGTCATGGGCCTGGTGAATTGCTCGCATGGCATCGGCATATTCCCCGTGCCATGCGTTCAGAACATCATGCTCCCGCTCGGTTCCATTTTGGTATCGCTTTGCGAGCGCATGAATCAGAGCTTGATCGGCCGGCGTCGCATGTTCGGCAAGCGAAACGGCTCTCTCCACCGCGCCATGACAGATCGGCAGCGCGTGAGCGATTTCGGCATGCGAGTACCTGATCCACGGTCGGTTGTAGAATGGCCCTGCCGCATAGGCCATTCCCCACCATGCCATTGCGCAGGTCGAGTCCTCGACCGACGCTCGTTCGAAGCATGCAAAGGCTTCCTCGTGATTGTAGGCATAGGTCCAATTCAGTCCGCGATCAAACCATCGCTGGGCCGCTTCCGAGCGCGTTGAAATTGTGCGCGACCAAGGCCCCAAGTCGAATTTATAGCGCATGTTGGTTCTCTAAAACCCACGTGGTTCTCAGGATCAGGCTGGCTCAAGGTATCCCGCAGCCTTGGCCGCACAATCCCATGACAATGTCTCATCATAGGTTTTGAGCGTTACGGGCGAGAACCCCTCGATTAGTAGTGCTTCCCTGAACGGACTGAACCATGGTCGTGACTGCGCGTTCGAGAAGGCGTCACGCAAGCGATCGACAACGTCGACAGGGACTGTCGGCGCCGCGACGAATGCGGGCATCGGCGCGGTTGCTGTCGACTCCAACACGCGGATACCTTCGGTCATTTTTGGATCGAACTTACTGATCAGCATATGCCAATAGGCATCGAGCGGTCCAATATCGATCGTGCCATCCAGCACACTGTCAAGGACACGTCGTGCTGTAACGAGATGGCCGACAGATTTCTCGTAGACCTTCGGGCGACCGTCAGTGCGGTAAGGTAGAAGATGATAGCGCAACGCATTGAACCCCGAATGCGAGTGCTCGACGGTCCAGCCAACCGTGCCACCAAATGTGTCGGCAAGGCACGCAAAGGGCGCATCCTTCCGCACGATCAGATCGGATCTGTAGACAGCCCTGCCTCGGGCCCAGGGTGCGGCGGGAACAGGCGCTGCCAGGGGAATGACATCTGCGATATCGAGTGCGATCGGGTATCCGCACATTTGCACGCAACCGACATCAGTACGGCGCCAGAGCTGTTCCAACGGTTGCGGTGCCGCATAAGTCAAATAGTCGAATGACGTGCCGGCATCCTCTGCGACATGCGCGATGAGGCTTTGCCAGGCGGCCTCGGCCTCGCGACTGACCGCGTACATGCGCGCGTTGGAAATGAAGGTCATGGCAGCCTCCGTCATGATGGACGAACAGGGAACACACCCCGCAGTTCCATTATTGAAAACGGCTTTGGTGAATTGAGCAATTGTAATAGTGACGGGCGTCTCAGTCATCGCTGGCGGCGACGGCCACGACATTGCACTGGCCGCAGTAGCCGGCGGAATCCAGAACTCCTCGGTGATCTGTCAACACCGGCGGCGTCGACTCGATGTGACCAAACCGCTCTGAGGGTCGACCGCCTGTCGGAAATCGTTTGCCCTCGGGCGATACCAGCACGATCACACTTGACTGATCCTTCTCGATCGTGCCTCAACGGCGGGAACCCATACAAATCAAAGGACAGACTGTGATCAAGATCCTCAAGAAGGCCGCAAAGACGGCCCAGACGGCAGAAGTTGAGACCCGCCGCGTTGTGCAAGGCATGCTTGAGGCAATCGAGACCGGTGGCGAGGATGCGGCCAGACGCTACGGGTGCGAACTCGACAAGTATGATGGTCAGATCGTGGTTTCGCAGGAGACCATCGCGGCTGCCGCCGACCATCTCCCGTCGCAATTGAAGGATGACATCGCCTTTGCCCATGCCCGGGTTCGCGACTTCGCCCAACGGCAACGGGACTCGATCACCGAATTCGAAACCGAATTGTCGCCGGGACTTTGGGCGGGGCAGAAGCTCATACCGATCGAGACCGCGGGCTGCTACGTGCCAGGCGGAAGGTATGCGCACGTTGCTTCGGCCATCATGTCCATCACGACGGCCCGTGTCGCCGGCGTCAGAAACGTCGTGGCCTGCTCCGCCCCACATGGCGCGCAGGGCGTCAATCCCGGAATTCTCTATGCCATGAATTATTGCGGAGCGGATACGATCCTGGCGCTCGGCGGAGTTCAGGGTATCGCCGCCATGGCCTTCGGTCTGTTCACTGGACACCCCGCAAACATCCTGGTCGGGCCCGGCAACCGTTTTGTTGCTGAAGCCAAGCGGATGTTGTTCGGGAGAGTCGGTATTGATCTGTTTGCCGGGCCCACGGAGATCGCGATCATCGCTGACGGCTCTGCGGACCCGGATATCGTCGCCAACGACCTGGTTGGGCAGGCCGAGCACGGATTCGACAGCCCTGCTTGGCTGATCACGACAGATGAAGGATTGGCGCAAGAGGTCACCAAGCGGATGCAAGGTCTGATCGATGCGCTACCGGATACACAGCGTCTGGCCGCCGACGCCGCGTGGCGAGACTTTGGCGAAATCACACTCTGCGACTCGGATGAGGAAGCCGCAACGGTTTCCGACGCCTATGCACCGGAGCACTTGCAGGTTCAGACGCGAAACGACGACTGGTATGTTGAGCGGCTGCGTTCCTACGGCTCATTGTTTGTCGGCGAGGAAGCAACCGTCGCATTTGGCGACAAGTGTTCGGGTACCAACCATATCCTGCCGACCAAGGGCGCCGGCCATTATACGGGTGGTTTGTCCGTGCACAAATTCACGAAGGTCGTCACGACGCAGCGAATGACGCGCCAAGCAACGAGGGACGTTGCGGCCGTCTCAGCGCGCATCTCACGCCTCGAAGGCATGGAGGCCCATGCCCGGACATCGGACGTCAGGCTGGCCAAATACTTCCCCGGGGAAAACTTCAACCTGGATGCCCAGGACTTTTGAGCGGGGCCTGCGTCCATGAATACCTTCGTTGGCAATTTGTTTTCCGTCGAGCACCGGG
>JBPCWB010000149.1:0-3434 GCA_051009955.1 Hyphomicrobiaceae bacterium
TCGACTCGCTGACGTCCAAAACGCCTTTCATCGATCCGGCCATCTTCGCCGATCGAAACTACGTTTCGGGCGTCGTGCTGCGCATTCTATTTGGGTTGATGCTATTTGGCAGCCTGGTTCTGGTGCCACCCTTCCTGCAAAACCAAGGTGGTTACAGCCTACTCGACAGCGGCCTCATCATGGCGCCGCGCGGGGCAGGCACGATGTTCGCCGCGGTATTTGTGGGCCGGCTGGTTAAGGTGGTCGATCCGCGCCGCGTGATTTTGGCCGGTATGCTGATCACGGCCTACACCATGTGGGAGTTGTCTCGCTTCACCCAGGACATTGACCTGACACGCATTATCATTATCAATATCATCCAGGGTATCGCTTTCGCCTGTTTCGTCATTCCGGTGAACACGGTGGCCTTTTCGACGTTGCCGGAAAACAAGCGTGATGTCGGCACGTCATTCTATGCACTGTTGAACAACATCGGCCGCAGTATTGGGATCGCCATACTGGCCGGCTACCTAGCGAGCCAGACACAAGCCTCGCGCGCCATCCTGAGTACGAGCATCTCCCCGTTCAGTGACTTCCTGCGCCACATCGGCTTACCACCCGGCATTAGTGTGGAGGACGCGCAGGGGCGCGCCATCCTTGATCGCATTGTCGGGCAGCAGGCGGAGTTGATTGCCTATGTCAATGATTTCCGCCTTCTAGCCATCCTGATTGTGTGTTGCGTTCCGGCTGTGTTTTTCATGAGCAAGCCGTCCATGGCAAAATAGCGCGCCGTCCGGGCACGGCGCAGCTCACGTAACGTCACTCCGATAGCGAGCTGAAACGGGCTGTCGCGGCAAGCAACCCGACCAGTTATTCGGCCGGCACCGGCTCAGCAACCGTTTTGGGCGCAGTCAATGTCAAGCGCAACAGCGGCGGTACGAGCAGAAGAGTCAGAAGTGCCGACATTGCCAATCCTCCAACAACAACAGACCCCAGGCCGCGGTAGAGTTCCGAGCCGGCGCCCGGAAATACGACGAGTGGCAGCATGCCGAACACGCTGGTCAGCGTGCTCATGAAAATCGGCCGAATGCGATTGCGGGTTGCTTCCATGATCGCATCATTCGGGCTCATGCCATCTTCGCGCAGGTGGTAAAGCGACTGGTGTACCAGCAGAATGGCATTGTTGACGACAATACCGATCAGGATGACGAAGCCGAGAAGCGTCAGCATGTCGAGCTGCTGCGGTTGAAACATGTTGAGGATGGCGAGCCCTGCGACGCCGCCGGCTCCGGCGACCGGAACCGAGATCAGGATCACCAGAGGCAGAATGAAACTCTCGAACAGAACGGCCATGACCAGGAACACGATGACCAAGGCCAACAGCAGATTGATGCGCAGCGCGTCCCACGTTTTGGTCAGTTGATCGGCCGCACCGGACAGCGACAAGCGGACGCCAGGGGGCATTCCGGCGGCTTGGACCGGCCCAACAACTTTCGTGCGCATGATCTCAAGCGCCGTTTCAAGCGGCAGGGTGCTGGCCGGTCGCACCTCCAGGGTGATCGTGCGCAACCGTTCGCGATGGCGAATGGCGACAGGGCCGGCGGTCAACTTGACTTCGGCGAGCGCCGAGATCGGAATTATGCGGCCATTCGGTGCAACGACAGGGTATGCCGAGATGTCCTGGGTTCGCCGTTGATCGTCGAAAGCGGCCAAGCCCTTCAGCATGAGATCGACACGGTCGGTGCCGATTGTGACCTCTTTGATGCGCACGCCATCATTGTAGGCGTCCAGTGACAATGCCAGCGAGCGGGCGTCGACACCGGCGTCGGCCAAACGCACACGATCCGGGATGGCGCGCAATTCCGGCGCTCCGAGTTCCAAACCGGGTTGTGGCCGGAATTGATTGCCCTTCGAGCGCGGCAGATGGCGGGCGATGTTGGCGGTCAGTTGCAGAGCAACATTCAAGATGTCTTCCAGCCGGTCACCGGAGACGTTGAGCTCGATCGCACGGCCGCCGCCGATACCGCGACCAAACAGCGAGCGCTGGTTCATGAACCCGAACGTGCCCGGCTCGGCAAAAATGGGCCGTGACAGGATGGGTACGAGTTCGGCAACGCGTTTGGGATCCTTGGCGGAGCCGCCAACAAACGTCGTGTCGCGCACAGCCACGAAAAAGAAGTGCTTCATGGCTGGTGGTCCAGAGCCCTTGCCACCGTCTTCCTTTTCCCATAACGGCCGCGCGACGCCCTCGATTCCCTCGGCGATCTTGGTCGTCGTCGGCAGATTGTACCCCGGCGGCGGAAGAATGATGCCAAACACCAGATTGCGGTTGCCCTCAGGTAAGTATTCGAGTTTGGGCAGGAACGTCGCTGCTCCCCAGATGGCACCGGCAGTAATGGCGCTCACGAAGAGCAAGCCAATAATACGACTGGAGATCGTCAGTCTGGTATAGGCGCGAACGAGCCAGGAAAAGGCACGGCCGAAGTGATCGACAATGGGCAACGGCAGGACAGTGAGTGAGGTCTTGTTTGCGCCCAGTAGACGGCTCGAGAGCGCCGGGATGACCGTGACGGCGACGATCAGCGACAGCATGACGGACACCGAAATGGCAACGGCGATGTCGCGGAACAGCTGACCGGCCTCAAGCTCCATGACCAGAATGGGAATGAAGACCATGACGGTCGTCAGCGCCGAAACCAGGATGGCGCCCCACACTTGGCTTGCACCCTTATAGGCCGCATCGTGCGCACTCAGCCCCTGTTGGCGGAGCCTGTAGATATTCTCGAGCACGACAATCGCAGCGTCGACGACCATGCCAACGGCGAACGCAATCCCTGCGAGCGAGATCACATTGAGTGTGCGGCCCAAGGCTGACATCGCGACAAACGACGCAACGATCGAAACGGGAATGGCCAGCGAAACGACCAGTGTCGCGCGCGGCGAACGCAGAAACAGCAACAAGATCAACGCGGCAAGGATGCTGCCGATCCAGATATTCTGGACGACAAGATCAATGGCGCCATCAATATACACCGTCTCATCATAGACCTGGATCAGGCCCAGGTTTTCGTCTTTCAGCGGTCCTTCACGGAGTTCCACCAGCGCCTGGCGAATACCGACCATGACGGCGATAACGTTCGCACCGGTCTCGCGCACTGCGTTGATTGCGATGGCTGGTTCGCCCTGATGCCGGATCCTGGCCGTCGGTTCCTTGAAGCCGAAGCGCACTTCGGCGACGTCGCGGACAAAGACCCGCCCAAGCCGGTTTGGCCGTGGCGACTGACCTTGTGCCGAGGCCCCGTTGGCTGCACCGGAGTCGGCTGTTGCTGCGCCACTGCGCAGCACAACGTTGCGGATCGCGTCGAGTGTATCCAACTCGCCCTCGACACGGACAATGTAGCGGCGCTTGCCCTCATCAACATTGCCCGCTGACAATGACACGCTCTCGCGCCGCA
>JBPCWB010000150.1:0-2664 GCA_051009955.1 Hyphomicrobiaceae bacterium
GCCGCGCGCAACTTTAATCCGGTGTGCGCGATGTCCGGCGTTTTCACCGTTGCTGAGGTCGAGGAACTGGTGCCGGTCGGCAGCCTCGATCCGGATCTCATCCACACGCCAGGCATATTCGTGCAGCGGATCATTCAGGGTCAGCACGAAAAACGCATCGAACAACGAACCACGCGCGCAGCTTAAGGAGCCCCCTATGCCTTGGGACCGCAATGAAATGGCTGCCCGCGCAGCCCAGGAGCTTGAAGACGGCTTCTACGTCAATCTTGGTATTGGTATTCCAACACTGGTTTCGAACTACATCCCGGATGGTGTCGACGTCACCCTGCAGTCCGAAAACGGCATGCTCGGAATGGGCCCCTTCCCGACCGACGAGGAAATCGACGCCGACGTCATCAATGCCGGCAAGCAAACCATCACCGAACTCGACCGGACGAGTTATTTCTCGTCCGCCGACAGTTTCGCAATGATCCGTGGCGGACACATCAATCTGGCGATCCTCGGAGCCATGGAAGTTGCTGAGAACGGCGACCTGGCCAACTGGATGATACCCGGCAGACTGGTCAAGGGCATGGGCGGCGCGATGGACCTCGTGGCCGGTGTTGGCCGCGTCCTGGTCATCATGGATCACGCCAATAAGAAAGGTGAATCCAAGCTACTCAAGAAATGTTCGCTGCCACTGACTGGCGCCGGCGTGGTCGATCGTATCATTACCAACCTGGGTGTATTCGACGTGGTTGACGGCGGCCTCAAGGTCGTTGAACCGGCCCCCGGCGTCGACATGGACGAAGTCCGCAGCAAGACCGAGGCGACACTCGTGTCCTGATCGGCAGCGACTTGACCATCGAGTGACGGCGGCGGCATCACACGTAGATCATCTTCCGCATCATGCCGCCGTCGACGATCATTTCCTGGCCGGTCATAAATCCGGATTGCGCGGCATCAAGCAGAAACGCCGCCGCCGCCGCGATGTCCTCTGGCCGGCCGACGCGGCCGACCGGATGCTGCGCGTGATCAGCATGCTCGATCGGGCCATGTTTGCCGGTATCGATCCATCCCGGCGAGACGCAATTGACACGGACATCGGGCTGCAACGACATCGCCAGTGCGTGGGTGAGCGCGACAAGACCGCCCTTGCTGGCGGAGTAGGCAAAGGTTCCGGGCTCCGACATATGCGCCCGCGTTGAACTGGTCAGCACCATGGCTCCCTTGCTTGCGCGCAACGCATCTTCTCCGGCCCGAGCGAGCAGGAAGCTCGCCGTAAGATTGGTTGCGATGATCTGGTTCCAGTGCGCCAATGTCCATTCGCTAAGGGGTTTATATTGGTTGATGCCAGCGTTGGAGATGATGGCGTCCAGCCGGCCGTGCCGATCAACGGTCTGTTTGACCAAAGACGCGACGTCACGTTCGCTGCAGACATCGCCGAGGATCGCTTCGCTACCGACGCGCGCCGCCGTCGCGGCATTGGCAGCCTCATTGATATCGCTGCAGACGACCCGCCAACCGGCCCTCGCCTGATGTTCTGCCATCGCTCGGCCGATCCCGCCGCCTGCCCCGGTGATGATCACCACCTGCATTCTTGCCTCCCACTTCTGATTGCTTCACGATTTGCCATGCCGGTGACATAACACGCGTGTTGTAGGTCGTCAGACCGGTACATTTGTATTTTGGGGAGGGAGAGCCATGTGGCCCGGACGTCGGCGCGCACAACAACACACAACAATCCACCCGGCGGGAGAGGTCCATGCTCACCACAGGGGCGGCATGTTCGCCACCATCATCTCAGCGTTTGCGCTGGTCTTTTCCGGGTTCAGTTTCTACGAGTCCGTCCTCAAGGCCCCGCGGCTGTCGATCTACGTCCCACCGCAAATTGCCTACACCGATCCGGATCGCCCCGATAGCCCGTTCGAAGTCTTCGTACTCCCCCTTACACTTGCCAACGACGGCGCGCGAACCGGCACGGTTCTGTCCGTCGAATTGACGGTGGCGAACCCTCGGACCGGCAATTCAAAGCAGTTCTACGCGTCGCACTTCGGCCCCTGGGGCACGAACCCGGTTAAACCGTTCACACCGATATCTTTGAGCGGTCGCGACTCCTTCTCCAGCGCCATTCAGTTCTTCCCGCGGATTGGCGAAACCGTGCCAAGGGTTATGGATCTGGAGCCTGGCGACTACACTCTGGATGTCAGAGTCAACATCGTCGCGGCCGGCAAATCGGAATGGTTCCCACATCGCCCAACCGAATCCCTGACATTTCGGATGCAGGCAGGAAAAATGGACTATCGTAATTTCGGCGGCAATCGCACAATGGAGCTCTGGTCGCCGGACTATCAGCCGGCATCGACAGGCAACTAGCTCATTTGCAAGTGACAACGTCTCGGTAAACAATCGACGATCAATGGGAGATAACGCTGTGAAATCTCAAGTCATCCGCGCCAATGCAGGACAAACCAAACTGGCCTCGGCCGACATGTTCGTTGGGACGGTGCTGCAAGACCAGGTGGTGGAGCCACAGGCACCGTCTCGCCTGCGCGCAACCCGTGTCACGTTCACACCAGGCGGGCGTACCAATTGGCATAGCCATGCTGTGGGGCAGTTTCTATATGTTCTGTCCGGCGTTGGCCGCTATCAGCTCGAAGGCGAACAGGTCCAGGAGATCCGCGC
>JBPCWB010000151.1:0-17710 GCA_051009955.1 Hyphomicrobiaceae bacterium
ACGCCGTTCCGGCAGGCCAAAGCGAAGTGCGCCGAGCACTTTCGTGCCGCTTTCAGCTTTGCCTCTCCTTTGGCCGATCTTGTCATTCTCGATTGCGCGCCGGGCCTGTCGAATGCGACTGCCGCCGCGCTGAAGCTCGCTAACAAGGTCGTCGTCCCGTTTCGACCGGATGCCGTTTCTGAATTCGCGGTTGATCGCATATCCCAGATTGTCGAGGGCCGTGGCTACCAGGAGGTCCTTGCGATTCCGCCAGCCGAGCGGCGATACATCTGTCTTGCCAACTATGTCCGCCCGGGCGGCCGTGATGCGATTTACATTGATACGATTGCCGGAAATCATCCGATGCTGGAGACGTCCATTCCGGCCATGCCCGATGTTGCAGACGCCTTCGACTTTCTAGGCGAACCGCAATCGGTTGCCGAAAAATATGGTGAGGCCATCGGCCCTCTCGAGAACCTGCACCGCGAATTATCATCACGTATCGCGATGTAGATTGGAGAAGGCCGGGCATCGACTGCTGGGAAGGGTAGACCCATGACGCGCCTTGTAAAGAAGCTGTCAGGTCCAAGCTTGCACCGCTTTTTCAAGCGATACTACCGTTCGCAGCAGGAACTCGACGATCAGCAGGCCGACCGTCTCGCCAATGTCGCCATTCGTACATTCTCCAGCGTCCGCGTCCGGCGCCTGCCCCCGGCGCGCGCGTCAGCCAGGGCCCAACCGCGAACGCGAAAGCCAAAACAACCGCAAACGGAACAAGCCGTTGCCAGACCGCCGGTTGCCAAAGACGAGCCGACCGCAACAACCGCAAAGCCGTTTGATCCATACAGCTTTGGCCTGGTCCCTGTTTATCAGCGCGAAGGACGAGACGGGCTATTGACCCGCCTTGGAGACGTTGACCAGCCGGATCACTTGCGCAAGATGGCGCGCGCTCAGCAGATCGCGTTGCCGGCGGAATTGCGCGACGGAAAGATCGATCTCGAAGTCCTCAGAGAGGCGATCGCGGCAGCCGTTGAAAAGCGCATTGCCAGTCGCCGAGCCGCTGCAGGTTAGAACGCTGCGATAATGGTCTCAATCAAGTCAGCTCTGCGCGCGCGATAAAATATCGTCAGGGATCCCGGCTGACACCCCTTGCCAGAGCTGTATGGCCTGGCGGGTCTCTGCAGCGTCATGTACGCGGATGATTTGCGCACCCTGGCCAACGGCATGCACCGCGGCGGCCAACGATCCGGGAAGCCTTTCATCGGCACTCTTGGCAGCCGTCAGTTTTCCAATAAAACTCTTGCGAGACGCGCCAACCAAAATGGGCAAGCCAAGGCCGTGCAACAGGCTCAGTTCCGACAAGAGCTGCAAATTATGCTCAAGGGTCTTCCCAAAGCCGATACCGGGATCAACGATCAGTCGATGGCGCGGAATTCCGGCCCGAAGACAAGCCTCGACACGCGCTTCGAGATAATCGAAGACATCGAGCGTGACGTCCTCATAGAACGGGTCATCCTGCATCGTCTTGGGATCACCTTGGGCGTGCATCAGAACCACAGGTACGCCGGCATCGGCGACGATCTCCATGCTGTTCGGGTCATAGGTCAGCGCGGACACATCGTTGACGATGTCGACGCCGGCCTGCAACGCACGCCGCATGACTTCGCTTTTGCGTGAATCGATCGACAGGCGGGCGTCAACCTTGCCGGCAAGCCCCTCGATCACCGGCAAGACACGCGCAAGTTCTTCATCCAGGGGCACGGCCTCAGACCCGGGCCGGGTTGATTCACCACCAATGTCCAGAATGTCAGCGCCTTCGTCGACCAGACGTTTGGCATGATCGATCGCCATGCGTGAGTCGTCGAATTGATCGCCATCGAAGAAGCTGTCCGGCGTAACGTTGACGATACCCATGATCTTCGGTGCGTCGAGCGCGAGGCCACTGACCCGAGGCCGCGGCTGGCGGATGTATTCGAACATGTCCGCCGCGTTGAGGGCTCGTCGCCCCCAGTCCCGCTCAAGGAATTCGCCGATCCCCGCAATCCGGCGCTCGACTTCCGAGCCGTTGCGCTCGATGACCTCGACGGCGGAGAAATCCAGCCAACCTTCAGCCAGACGAAAACCGCCCCAGACTTCTTCTGCTGCATCTCCGTGCCGACTGGCATACAGGCCCAGCGGTCTGACATAGATTTCCCGAAGCATCAGCTTCCCCAATACAAGAATGGCCGCGGGTATAAGCCGCGACCAACGAGAACACAATGCTTGATTTAAGGACCAGCGGCTAACCGCGTTACCTCATGACGAACGGTGGAGAGACACCCTACGTCGGCTGCGGCTCCATTCCGCCAGCATCCGGCGCATCGGAATCGCGCGCGGGCCGGGTCTGGCCAGCGGACGGCACGGCGGAACCCAACGGTCCCTTGGTGTCCTCATCGTCCTCCTTACGGACAATCTTTTCGCCACGCATCACGGCCTGACATTCCTCGCCGTTGATGGTCTCGTATTCCATCAAGGCCTGCGCGACGGCCTCGAGCATGTCCTTGTTGGCACCCAGGACTTCCCAGGCCTTCTGCTCACCTTCCAAAACAATCCGACGCACTTCCTCGTCGATCAGTCGCGCGGTTTCCTCAGACATGTTCTGGCGCTGCGTAATTGCGTGACCGAGGAACACTTCCTGTTGGTTCTCGTTATAGAGCAGCGGCCCGAGCGTTTCGCTCATACCCCACTCGGTGACCATACTGCGCGCAATGGTGGTAGCCTGAGTGATGTCGCTGGCCGCACCAGTGTTCAAGTGCTCCTTGCCGTAGATGATCTGCTCGGCAACGCGGCCACCAAAAGTCATTGCAAGCCGCGCTTCACACCAGGTCTTGGAGTAGCTGAGCTTGTCGCGCTCAGGCAGGCTCATCGTCACGCCCAGCGCACGGCCACGCGGGATAATGGTGACCTTGTGCAGCGGATCGTTACCTTCGACAAGCACATTGACGATCGCATGGCCGGCCTCGTGATAGGCGGTCGCCAGCTTTTCCTCCTCGGTCATGATCATCGATTTGCGCTCAGCGCCCATCATGACCTTGTCCTTGGAGTCCTCGAACTCATCCTGCGTCACCAGGCGTTTGTTTCGCCGCGCCGCAAGCAATGCAGCCTCATTGACCAGGTTGGCCAAGTCAGCACCGGAGAAACCGGGTGTTCCACGAGCGATAGTCTTGGGGTCAACATCGGGCGCCAAGGGAACTTTGCGCATGTGAACGCGCAAAATCTTTTCACGACCGGCAACGTCCGGATTGGGCACGACGATCTGACGATCGAAGCGACCCGGTCGCAGCAACGCCGGATCCAAGACGTCCGGACGGTTCGTTGCCGCGATAAGGATGACCCCTTCGTTGGCTTCAAATCCGTCCATTTCGACCAGCAGTTGGTTCAGCGTCTGCTCGCGCTCATCATTGCCGCCACCGAGACCGGCGCCGCGATGGCGGCCAACCGCGTCGATTTCATCGATAAAGATGATGCAGGGGGCGTTCTTCTTGGCCTGTTCGAACATGTCGCGGACGCGGCTGGCGCCAACACCCACGAACATTTCAACGAAATCCGAGCCTGAAATGGTGAAGAACGGGACATTCGCCTCACCGGCAATCGCGCGCGCCAGAAGTGTCTTGCCCGTACCCGGCGGGCCGACGAGCAAGGCGCCACGGGGAATGCGACCGCCAAGGCGTTGGAATTTCTGCGGATCGCGCAAGAACTCGACGATCTCTTGCAGATCGTGCTTGGCTTCGTCGACACCTGCGACATCCTCGAATGTCACGCGACCGTGCCTTTCAGTCAGTAGTTTGGCCTTTGACTTGCCAAAGCCCATGGCCCTGCCAGAACCGGACTGCATCTGACGCATGAAAAAGATCCACACGGCAATCAGCAACAGCATTGGGAACCAGGAAACGATGACGCTGAGGATCGACGGGACCTCGTCCTCGGTAGGGCGGGCTTTGATCTGGATACCAGCGCCTCGCAGATTCTCGACCAGTTTGGGGTCCTGCGGCGCATAAGTTGTAAAGCTATCGTTATTCTTCATGCGGCCCGAAAGGCGATTGCCTTTGATCGTGACCTCATCGACCGTTTGGGCCTCTACGGCGTTAAGAAACTCGGAATACGAGATTTCGTTCGCGCGCCGGCCACTCGATGGATTCTGAAAGAGATTGAACAACGCCAACAGCAACAGGGCTATGATCACCCAAATGGCAAAATTCCGGAAATTCGAGTTCATCGCAGTCCCTTTTCGGGCGGAATGATCCGCCAACTTGTCAGCGATATGCGTCAGCCGTGCATATTTCGTATCAGTGTGGGCTGAGCCCTAAAGATAGGTAAGGCGCCGTGGTTTGCCAAGCTATCTGGTATGCGTGTGTAAACCCTCAATGACGCCTCCGGCGACGCCGACTGGCCGGTCGATCAGAGCGTTAAGGCAGCAAAACGGTTAATTTCTGACAAACGCCACTGTTGGAATCCTGCCAATCAGTATTCCGATGCCCCGTTTTCAGAGGGAATATCCAGAATCCGATGACTTAGGAAGCGCACCTCAACATGTTTGATGCCGGCACGCCACCCGAGGGCGGGAATCGCCACCAGTTCATTTTTTCTCCAAATGGCCGGCAATCCTTGAAGTGCGTCACGATGCAGCCCTTCCGGCCAGCCCAGCTCACTGAAACCACCCGCCTGCTCGACGGCGCATTGATCGCAGGGGCCGACAATCCATTCAGCAACCCCGGCACCAGCAACTCGAACCTTGAACCGCCGATCCCAGATCGCCCACTCATTCACTGGCAGGCGCACGTTTTCCAGCCGCCGTCGCCCCCCCTCTCGCAGCAGCGTGAATCGCGTCGCCCGGTCTTCCTTTTCGACGAGGATCCGACAGCCGTGAAGCGTTGAACCAGCAAAATCGGGTTGACCAAGCTGCTCGTAGAGATCCTCGATCTGGCCAAGGTTGGGCAGCTGCGGCTGCCCTCCGCAACCGAAGACCAGCTGGCGCAGACTACGAACCGCGATCTCGGCGTCCAGGGTTGAAAAATCCGCCCGCGACCACACGACGACACCGCAATCGAGCCAGGTCTGCCTTGCGATGACGTCTGCCAATCCGCGACGCGTTGCCGCCTGAAGTGACGCTCTGGCCCGGGCCATGCGCTTTGCTGTGCGTGCCAATGCGACGTTTGTCAGATTGAGCTGGGATCGGGCGGCACGCGCCTCGCGGATTGCAACACGTTCGAACTGGGTCAGCGCGTTGCTGGGGTCCTCGAACCACTGCAGCTGATGGGCTTCCAGGAACTGAACAAGTTGCGCCCGTGACACATTGAGCAGCGGGCGCAAGACACACGCTCCATCGCGCCACATTTGACGCGGGATAGCTGCCAGACCATCCGGGCCGCTGCCGCGGGCCAGGCGCATCAGAACGGTCTCGGCCTGATCATCGCGGGTATGCGCCGTCAGCATGACGGTTTTGCCGACGAGACCATTGGCGAACGTACACAGCAATTTGTAGCGCGCTGCGCGCGCGGCGTCCTGGAGCCCCTGCAGTGGCTTGTCCTCTGGCCATGTCAGCGTCTGGTGTGGATAGCCCAGATCCTGCGCCCAACCGGCAACGCCGTCCGCCTCTTTGCGCGCTTCAGGCCGCAAACGATGATCGATGGTCAGGACGTAGACATGGCCGTCGAATTGCGGGTCCTGACGGGCCCATATTGCGAAGAGATGCAACAGGGCCGCACTGTCAGCGCCACCCGAAACCGCAAGAAGGACATTATCAAAGTCGCGACATTCGGCGAAGCACGCTTCCAGGGCGGGACCGCTCCACCAGTCGTCGACACGGACTTGTGCCATTCAGCAACTCAGACGGCTGCGCTCTTGTCGTGCCCGCCGTCGGACATGTGCGGCCGCCCGCGGATATTTACTCGTCAACTCCTCAAGCGACGAACAGGCAGCCGCTCGTTGACCGAGCCGATCGAGAGACATCGACAGTTTTAGTAGACTGTCGGGCGCCTTGATGCTGGATCCGAATTGACGATAGCCCTTCAGGAATGCGCCTGCTGCGCTCTTGTACTGGCCTCTCACATAGTACGTCTCGCCAAGCCAGTACTGCGCATTACCGGCAAGTGCATGTTTCGGATGGCGCTTGAGAAAGTCCGAGAATGCGGCTTGAGCCGCACCATAATCCTGCTGCAATAGGTGACCGTAGGCGGCCTCATAGTCCCCTTGCGGGCCGCCAGACGAGACGGTTGAGGGCTCCGGTGCGGGCAGCGGATCCAGTTGCGCATTACCAGCACCTTGGGTGTCGAATTGAAGGGCTGCCGACGGTGGGACCACGGGCGTTATAGATGTGGAACCGAAACCGGACTGGTCCGACGGACGGCCAGCCGGCGGCCGCACTGCTGCAACGGCCGGGCCCTGGCTGCGAACTGCCGGTGCGGCATTGTCCTGCCGTGGGCTCTGACCACCCATCTGCTGGATCTGCGCGGTCAATGCCCGAACCTGCGTTTCGAGCGCCGAGATGCGCGAGCCATCGCCGGCTGAGCCTGTCGGGCCGAACGACGGGGCTACCGTGGCCCCGCGCTCCGCGCCACCCGACCTCGCAAGTGTTTCCAGCGTTCCGACAATGACGTTGATGTCAACCAACTGCTCTTCCAGCTGTTCGACGCGCTTGCGCAACTGGCTAAGTTCGTCGTTATTTGCTGGTTTTGCAGCCTTGGCGTCGGCCTGCTGCGCCAGTGCCGGCTGTGCCCAGCCGGCAGCGACGGCGCCGGACAACATAATGGCGGTCACCAGTGCGGGCATTGGATTCCGCATGATCATTCGTACCATTGTTGGCAAGCCTTCTTTTCTGCGGCCGTTCAGATTTTCTGAGAGTACTGCTTCAGCGCTGATCGATGATTTGTCAACGTCGATTGGTTGACCAGGCCGATCGGCGCGACTGATGCGGACCTTTCAGGCCTTGCAGCTTCTCAATCAGGATCAACGTCATGACGCGTCGATTTTGCGCTGCACAAGTTGTCGATTCACACAAAGCGACCGGTTGCGATCGGCCATATGCGACAATCTTGAGGATCGCCTTGTCGACGCCCTCCTCGATTAATCTCTGCCTGACGGCTTCCGCACGCGCCCGGGAGAGTTCGAGATTGTCGGCGGCGTCACCTGGCTCATCGGCATATCCCGCGATCTGCACCGTGACCGCTCGTTGCTGGCGCAGCCAGGCCGCTTGCCGGCGCAGTGCGATTCGGGCTTTCGCGCCGAGTTCGGCACTACCGACGGCAAAGAATACGCGATCTCCGGCATGTCGCAGCAAACGATTCTGCAACTGCTTGTCAGGCACAAGGCCGAGTTCGGGAGGTGCCGGTACCGTAGCACTGGGCGCGGCGACCCGCGGCTCTGGACGTGGCTCAATCACCGGCCGGTTGTCGTCAGTTGTTTTGCGGATGACCGGAGCGGCCGCTTCTTCGCTCCGAGAGTCAGCGTATATGCGCGCCAGATAGCGCTGCGCTTTGAGCGCATACTGCGAACTTGGGAATTTCGCGACGAGAGCCTCGAAGATGCGTCGTGCGGCCGTGTATTCCCCTGCGTCGTACTCGTACTCGCCTTCGTCGAACAGGGCTGCGGCCTGCTCATCCGGGTTGGCGCGCTTCCGCGCGTATCGTGCCTTGACAACTGACGGCTGGTGATGGGCGTCAGTCTTGGCAATACTAGGTACAATGTGCTGGAACGTGCCGGTCGCCGGGACTGCGATCACCGCAGCTGGCAAACCAACAACTCCAAACGCCATACAAGACGCGATTACCGCACTTCGCCGCCGCCGCATGGAATGACTTTCGGTCAACAAACGCCCGCTCTTGAGCGCCGATTACGCTCTATCGAACCTTTGTTGGCTTAGATCTTTGGCGGAATTTTGGAGGCCCCAACAAAAAGCTGCGAGTGCTGTGTCGCACGGGCCAGATCATCGTGCCTTATATTGGAACCGCGATTCCGGTTCCGACAGGATGCAGGTTGCTCTCGGAGGTTGGCGCCGAAATCGGTTCAACTTCCAGCGCGATTGTTCAATACTGTCTGTGAACGACGGTTCTGCGACCAACACGAAATATCGTTGCAAACCGCCACCGGGCGTTCCTTGCCAAACGACACCGTTCTCACGCGCCGACCATCAACACCGGAGCGCGACAGAAAATTGCGTACAGTTGTTGCACGACGTGCACCGAGCGCAATGTTGTATTCGCGTGTGCCGCGTTCATCAGCGTGGCCTTCAATCGTAATCGTGTACTTTCGGTGCTGGTTCAGCCATTGCACCTGGCGCTGCAGCGTCTGCCGCGCTTCTGGCGTCAAATCCGAACTGTCCGTGGTAAAATAGACAATGTCTCCAACGTTCTGCGCGAAATCCCGTCGCGAGCCTGGCGTTGCTGGCGTCCGACTGCCAGGAGCCGACAATTGCGCGCTATCCGGGGAAATAGACTTTTGCGAACAGGCCGAGAGCGCAATCGCAACTGCGATGCAGATGAGCCCGTTGTATGCAGAACTCAATCGACGAATGCGTCCCATTCCATCACCCTAATATCGTGCTTCGTTCGCCAGTGAGCAAAACATCTGGTCGCCGGCCTGAACCCCGTCAGCGGTGTGTCTAGCCTGGATCTTGTTCAAAAATGTGACGCTGCTAGGACATCCTGGGACGTGCAAGGCGGAACGCCCCCGGCTCCATCGTGCAACCACTCCCGTGACGGGACCATAACACCGGCCACCCCAATGCGGGCATCGAAGTTGCGGATTACCCTCGTTTTCCACACCGAAACGACAAAGACCACAGTGCGTCGCACTGTGGTCTTCAATTCCGCAAAGGTTCGCTTCAAATGAAGCGATTCAAATCGCTTACTGAGCGACTTTGACCTGCTGCGCGGCTGCCGGAACTTCGGCGCCGAGCTTCATGGGCTCGTGATGAGCTTCACGGCGGCAAGCGCCCAGTGCAACTGCAACGATAACAGCGGTGATAACGATAGCGCCCTTCATAGTCTTCTCTCCTATGCTGTCCCTGGCCTAGCCGAACCTAACCAGCACAAATTCAATTGAACTCCAGTCGTTCCCCCACACCATGTCGAGAATTCAACTGTCGTCTTCAAATGGGTTACTTGCAGCCGCTGGGACAAGCAACTGCTGAGCGTCACCGGCTGCCCTTTTCCGGCGAATTTGATGCGAAAATGCAACTCGATGCTTCTGTGCAACGCGGACAACATGCAGCGCGTCTCATCTCACTAAGTTGTTGATTCACAATCTGTTCGACAATCTGTGTCCGAGACCGAACGGGACGCGGCTCGCGCCGTAGCTGGCTCTAAGGAACCCGGGCCTCAACAAATCGAACTAACGTTCATGATGTTGAAAGGTTTGTTGGTTTCTAACGGTTCACCTCCGGTCTCAAGCGAGCAGCGGTGACCACGCCGGATCCGAGGCGAACGCCGGGGTTTTGACTTGCAGCTCATTGTAGCCGGTCAGATCGATCGAGTAGATCTTAGGTCCGCCGCGCGGTCCCTGGCTCTCGCGAAAGAACATCAACACTCGACCGTTGGGCGCCCAAGTCGGACCCTCGTTGTGATAACCCTCGGTCAGAATCCGCTCACCGGACCCGTCCGCCTGCATCACACCGATGAGGAAGCGGCCACCATATTGCTTGGTAAACGCAATGTAGTCACCGCGTGGCGACCAAACCGGCGTTGAGTAGCGCCCCTCGCTGTAGCTGATGCGGCGCTGGCTGGAGCCGTCCTTGTTCATGACGAACAGCTGCTGGTTTCCTTCGCGATCGGACTCGAAAACAATTCGATTGCCGTCGGGCGAGAAGCAGGGTCCGGTGTCGATCGCGCTCGATTGGGTAAGCTGGCGCGAACGGCGCGAGCGCAAATCCATCTCGACCAGCGATGAACTGCCACCCTGCTGGAAACTCATGACAATTCGCTGCCCATCAGGCGAAAAGCGCGGTGCGAACGTCATGCCTGGAAAGTCACCGACGATCTGGCGCTGACCGGAAACCAGATCCATCATCATCACCCGCGGCTGGCCACCGGTGTACGACATGTAAGTGACTTCTTGTCGTTTGGGATTGAACCGCGGCGTGAGAACCAATTCGCGGCCCTCGCTGAGCAGGCGCACATTGTGACCATCCTGATCCATCAGCGCCAGCCGTTTAAGGCGTCTGTCCTTCGGGCCTGTCTCATCGATGAACACAATTCGGGTGTCGAAGTAGCCGCTTTCCAGCGTCAGCTTCTGGTAGACTTGGTCCGAGATTAGATGCGCCAAACGGCGCCAATGCTGCGGTGCGATCGAGAATTGCTGCCCCGTCAATGGTTTGCCCAGGACCACGTCCCAAAGTCGAAACTGGGCCTGAAAACGACCGTCCTTCAGGCGTTGTGTGCGTCCGACGATCAAGGCCTCAGCGCCGATTGACCTCCAGTCGGCAAATCTCGGTGCAACATTGATATTGCTGACCTTTTGCAGAAACGCTTCGCGCTCGACCGGGCTGAATAGTCCCGAACGCTCGAGGTTAGACGAAATCACGTCGGCCAGGGCTGCACCGAGCCGCAGATCATCGCCGTAAAACTGTGGGACGGCGATCGGCACCGGCCGCAGATTTGCGCCTGACTGGCGACCTCGCAGTCCTTGCGCCATGAGGGCCTGATCCGGCCGCATTGTTGCAGCTGCGAGGCCGGTTGCCGCAGCCGACGTCATCAACGCCCGACGTGACAGCGTGCTTGGTGAATTCGTCTGGCGCATTCTCGTTTCTACTCCGGCGGCGTCGCGCGTGGCTGTGGCGCGCTAGTATAAGTCCTTGGGATCGAAGCTCCACTCATCAATCGATTTCCAGTGTTTGTAGAGCCTCGGCGGCAGATCGAACGGCTGACATTGCTTCACGGCTCGAATCGCTGACGATACTGCCAATCCAGCGAACGGCCCGCTACCCCCGTCGATAACCCTTGGTTCGCCGCGCAAACGGCCGTCGCGGTCCAGGTTCCAGGCCAGTCGGACGACAGGAATGACGTCGGTGCCGCCACCTCCACCGGGAATGCGCCAGCACGCTCGCAGTGTATTTTCGATCCGGCTGACCAATAACGATTCCTCGGTTGCCGTCAGGCGCTGATCCCGGCCTTCCTGGGCTCCGGCCTGAGGTCCCTTCGGCAAATTGCGCTTGGCGACCTTCTTGGGCGACCCACTCGGCTTGGCCAATGGCTTGCGCTTGTCGAGCTTGAGCTGCTGCATCAACTCATCAAATGACTTTTTCTTTTTCCGCGTCTTGGCTGTCTTTGCGGGCTTCTTGACCTTTTTGACCGGCGGTTTGCGTTTGACCTTCTTCTTGACTGGCGGCTTTTTCTTGGCGACCGGTTTCGGCGTCTTGGGCTTGATCTTGGGTTTTGGCTTTGGTTTCGGCCCTGGTTCCTGCAAAGCCGCAAGCTTGTTGGCAATCGGGTCTGGCGGGTCTGGCTTGGGCTTGACCTCCTTGATCTCAACCTTCTTGGGCTGTGTTGGCGGAGGCGGAGCCGCTCGCGGTGGCGGCACGCGCGGCTTAATCTTGCGAACCTTCTTCTTTACTGGTTTGGCCTTCTTTATGCTCTCCGCCGGGCGAGTCTCAAGTTTCTTGGATCGGCGGTCGCCCTTGCGCAGGCGCACCAGGTCATCCGGCGATATGATCGCAACCTCAACCGGCTGGATTTCCGGAATCTTCAACGGCGGCGTCGCCTTGAAGGAAACCAGCGCCCAGCCAAGCAGCATCGCATGAAGAAGGAGCGATACTGGTAGCGCGATCTGCAAGATCAGCCTCCGCTCTCGATTTGCGTGACCAGCGACAGCTTCGTAAAGCCTGCATCCTTGATCCGTGCCATGACTTGCGCAACCGCGCCATAGTTCACGGCTGTATCTCCGCGTACGAAAATCGGTTCATCGGTTCCTCCACGCGACTTTGCGACAGCCTTGAGCTTGTCGGTCAGCTGGGGGAGTGTAATGGCCGTCTTGCGTTCCTCGCCGAGATAGATCTTGCCGTCTCGTGCAACTGAGACAATCACCGGTTCTTTCTTCTGGGCCTGCAACTGTTTACCGCGCGCCGACGGCAGCTCCAACGGAACGCCGGCTGTGAGCAATGGAGCCGCGACCATGAAGATGATCAGCAAAACCAGCATAACGTCAACGAAGGGCGTGACATTGATCTCACTCATGGGGGCGTGTCTGGCGGCACGCCGTCGTCCGCCGCGACCGCCGGTCTTAATGCTCATCCCCATGCGTTACGCTCCTGTCGTGCCGGGCCGTCGCTCTGACCCATTTAGGCGCCGCTATCGACCTGCCGCGAGACGATGGCCGAGAATTCGTCCGCAAATGCTTCCAGTCTTTGGTTGAGGCGCGCCGCATCGGCCGAAAACTTGTTGTAAAAGACGACCGCTGGAATCGCCGCCACCAAACCAATTGCGGTGGCAAACAGAGCCTCGGCAATACCGGGGGCAACGACCGCGAGGCTGGTGTTCTTTGACACAGCAATCGCCTGAAAGCTCGTCATGATGCCCCATACCGTTCCGAAAAGGCCAACAAAAGGCGCCGTCGAACCGACGGTAGCCAGAAACAGCAGCCGCCGCTCTAGACGTTCCATCTCTCTGCTGATGGTCACGTCCATCACCTTTTCGACCCGCAGTTGAATGCCACCAAGGGCGCGAATACTGCCTTCCACCGAACGCTTCCATTCACGCATGGCAGCCACGAAAAGCGCCGCCATTGCGATCGTGCGGCCACCGCGAGACAAATTGGCGTAGAGCTCCTCGAGTGAAGGACTCGACCAGAACATGTTCTCGAACCGGTCTGCCTCGACGCGCGCGCGACGGAACGAAAAATACTTCTCGATGATGATCGCCCAGGACCACACGGACGCAATCACCAGGCCCATCATGACGATCTGCACGATGATATGCGCTTCCAGGAACAAGCCCAGAAATGACATCCCTCCGCCCTCCACGGTGAGTTTGCCTGCGATCAAGTCTTTCATTCCGATACCCACCAATGCACACGTCGCGCGCGATCAAACGAGCTTGCCACTACGCCCGCAATACTCCCGTTCCTGATAATGCCCATCGCGTGCTTGTTGCTGCGCAATATGACCAAACTGCGGCTCGACGGCGAGCTGCGCGCGCAGCTTTTAGAGGCATCTGAAACAGGTTCATGAACACAAATCAGAAGGCGGCCAAGCGCCGGTTACAACGTCATTCGGCGTCCAGCGACTCTCGTATGCGTTGCGACAGGCGCTGCGGCTTCCCCGAGATACTGACAAGCACAACCAGCACGCGCGCTTCGAACAGGTTGGTGCTGCCTCGCCGGATCGTCTGATCCAGCGTCAGCGTAGCGGCACCAACCTCCTGCACCCGCGTTTCGACTGTTAGCACATCATCGATTCGCGCAGGTTTGTGAAATTCGAGAGCCATGCGGCGCACGACAAAGGCAGCAGCATCCTTGCCATCAGAACCGGCGATCAAAGCGTCATGACTGTTGCCGAGCAAACGTAGAAAATCGGATCGACCGCGCTCGCACCAACGCACATAACTGGCGTGGTAGACGACACCGGAAAAGTCCGTGTCCTCGAAATAGACCCGAACGGGCAGAATATGAGTCCGGCCGTTTTCGTCCGTCTCGATCACGCCAGCTAGGTCCGGCCAGGTCCGTTCGCTCAAGACTCTGCTAAGCCTCCAGATCAATGACGACAATTTCCGGCGGCCGACCAAATCTTATGGGCAAGCCGCTGCAACCCAGTCCGCCCGAGACGATCAAATCGCGCCCGTCCTCATGAACATGGCCATAGACGTACCGGCGGCCGAAGCGCGACGGAACGATCGGCGCGTAGCCGAAGAACTGGACCTGCCCACCATGGGTGTGGCCTGCCATTGTCAGGGCGACGCGCGCAGGCATGCGATGAAATATGTCCGGTTCGTGCACCATCATTAGGATCGGCGCCTCGTCTGAGACTTTGGCCATCAGCCCGGGAAGATCGTCAACGCCGTGATACCCGAACGTTGCGGCCTGCTCCGTCCTGTTGCGATTTCGATAGAACGCCCATTGATCGCCGAGACCACAGATCCAGAACCCGATGCCCGCTTTGTTCAGTCGCCGCGCGTCGTTTTGATAGACTGGAATGCCAGCTGCTTCCAGTGCCCTGCGCACGGCCGGCGTGCCCGACATCTTCCGCTGCACTTCGACGTCTTCCCACCAGTCGTGGTTCCCCATGATCGCGTGCACACCCAGTGGCGCCCGCAACTGCCCCAGAGCCCGTGACCATAGGGCCTTTTCGACGGGATGCCAGGTGACACGCTGGCTGCCAACGAAATCCCCGAGCAGGACAATGAGATCGGCACCGATGTCATTGGTCCGTTCCACGATCTGTTGCACCCGTCCTAAGGGCATCCAGGGTTCGCAGACGTGAAGATCTGCAATCGCTGCAACGCGCAGCTTCAGCCTGGTCGGCCAGTTCTTCGGCTGCACACGATACTGCTGGACCCGCAACCGATAAGGCTCGATGGCGACGGCATATCCGCCCGTTCCCGCACCACCAAGCCCAAGCGCAGCCGTGCCCAAGATGACCTGTCGACGCGTGAACAATGCCGTATCCTCGTTGGAGCCGCTCTGTCGGATCAGACGGTCATCTGGCCTTTGATCCAGGGGCAGCCTAAATCGATCTTTTGAATATAGGGTTGCCATGACTGCATGAAGCCGTACGGCGGCAGCTTCATGGCACTCAAGCTTAACGAGATCCTAATGGATCACCGTCGTCGGAGGTGTCGTTGTCCGCGTCCGCTCCATTAAACAGGGCGAATTGGGCGGCGGCGTTGCGTTTTGGGCCAGTCAAGCCGAGGTGGCGATAGGCCTTTGCTGTCAGCACGCGGCCGCGCGGCGTGCGCCCGACGAAGCCCTTTTGCAGCAAGTAAGGCTCGACAATCTCTTCGAGCGCATCGCGCGGTTCGGAGAGCGCCGCCGACATGGTCTCGATTCCGACCGGGCCGCCGTCGTAGTTCTCGACAATACAGTTCAAGTAGCGGTGGTCGAGTGCATCCAAGCCCTCGCTGTCGACTTCCAACTGCCGAAGTGCCCGGTCAGCGACTTCCGACGAGATGGCGCTTGCACCCTCGACGGCGGCGAAATCCCGCACACGGCGCAACAACCGACCGGCTATGCGCGGTGTCCCACGCGAGCGCCGCGCGATCTCGAATGCGCCGTCGGGCTGCATCGGCGCCTTGAGGACGCGCGCGCCGCGCTCGACGACTTCGCACAGCTCGTCATCGGTGTAGAAGTTGAGCCGGATTGGGATGCCGAATCGATCCCGCAGCGGCGTGGTCAGCAATCCGGCCCGGGTCGTGGCCCCAACCAGAGTAAACCTGGCGAGGTCGATGCGAACCGATCGCGCCGCCGGCCCTTCTCCAATGATCAGATCGAGTTCGAAGTCTTCCATCGCAGGATACAGGATCTCTTCGACGGCAGGATTGAGACGGTGAATTTCGTCGATAAAGAGGACGTCACGGTCTTCGAGGTTGGTGAGCAGTGCCGCCAGATCACCGGCCTTGGAAATCACAGGGCCCGACGTTGCCCGGAATCCGACACCCAACTCCCGTGACATGATTTGAGCCAAAGTGGTTTTACCGAGGCCGGGCGGCCCCGCAAACAAGACATGATCGAGCGCATCGCCGCGCGTGCGGGCAGCCTGAATGAAAACCCTCAGGTTGGCGCGTGCCTGCTCCTGGCCGATGAAATCATCCAGCGATTGCGGGCGCATTGGAGCATCGGCCACTTCGGCGTCGCGCGGTGTCGCAGAAACCAATCGATCGTCCGTCATAACTGAGTGGTCACCGTATTCGCGCGATCCGTCAAGCCAAACGGTCCTTCCCCAAGAGGCCGGCTTGCCTGATGGCTGCCCGGCAGACAATGGCCACAAGACCGGCAAAGAGGGCAATATAGGGGAGTAGACCGCCGTGCGGAAAGGCCGTGGCAATGGCGGCGACCGAGAAGCCGACGACTCCCGCGATGCCAGCCGTGGCCCAACCTGTTGCCCAACCGCGACTGACACATGTCGCGAAGATCAGCCCGGCAATAGCGGCGGGAATAGCTGACCAAATGTAGATGCGCACGGCGAGCAGGCCGGTCTGCGCCATTAGCAACGGTGCGCTCACCGGTACGCCGCCGCCGGCAAGGCCTTCGCCGCCCGGTGCAAATGGTCCGATTTGCTGGCTCATCAGGATCGGCAGGACCAATGCCGCCCCGAGAGCGGCAAAAAAGGGTCCGACAAGCGTAAAGAACAAAAAACTCCAAAACCCGCGCTGCAGATTTGACATTGGTATTTTCTCCTCCGCGGCAGTCAGTCGGACAATGACCCGTACGCGCGCTGTTGTGCTGCTGATGAACAGCGGTCACACCCGCAAGCCGTGGTGCTAGCGGGCAAGCGCTTTCAAACCTTGACGGATGAGCTGCGCCGTATCGGCGCCGTCGCCCAATTCGCCCGCCGCCACCGCGACCGCCTGGGATGCCTGCGCTGGCTGATAACCCAGATTGCACAAAGCGGAGATTGCCTCGGCACTGGCATTGCCGGCCGGAACCGAAGGGCCGGCGCCGGCTGCGGCGATCGGGACATTGAGCCCGGCGACCGACAGCGCCGGGGCCTTGTCTTTCAACTCGGCAACGATGCGTTGAGCGATCTTTTTCCCAACACCGGGCGTTTGCCCGACCGCAGCCGAGTCCCCGATGGCGATGGCGTTGGCCAGATCCTGCGGCGCGAGGACACCCAGTACACCCAATGCAACTTTGGCGCCGACGCCCTGGACTCCCTGCAGTGTGCGAAACCAATTGCGCTCGACTTCACTGGCAAAGCCGTAGAGCCGAATGGCATCCTCACGGACATGCGTGTCGATCGTGAGATCGACTTCTGCGCCAATCGTCATGTCGCGCAGCGCTCGCGCAGAAGCCTGAACTTCATAGCCAACCCCATTGACATCGATGATGCAGTGCGCCTCACCGATTGCCTCGACTTTTCCGCGCAACTTGCCGATCATCCCGCTGGCTCCCTCATAGCGCGCATGGTCCTGGCCTGCGGCGTCGAACGCTGGTGGGCGTGGCAAATCGCAATCGCCAGAGCGTCGGCCTCGTCGGCGTTGGCAAACGATGCCTTTGGCAGCAGCACTTTGACCATCATTTGGATCTGCTTTTTGTCGGCATGACCTGCACCGACGACCGACTTCTTGATCAGGTTCGGCGGATATTCATAGACCTGCAACCCTCGCATGGCCGGTGCCAAAAGAGCCATACCGCGGGCCTGGCCCAGCTTCAGTGTGGCCCGCGGATTTTCATTGACGAATGTTTCCTCGACGGCCGCCTCGCGCGGCTTAAAGCTTGCGACAACGCTGGAGAGTCCTTCAAACAGCTCGCGCAAGCGAAATGCCAAGTCCTCGTCCGACGAGGATGAGACGTGGCCCGAATCGACATAGGTCAGGCGCAATCCGTCACTTTCGATGATCGCCCACCCCGAGCGACGCAATCCCGGGTCAATGCCAATAATCCGAATCGGTTTTGTGCTCATGTCATCGCCTTAGCACGGCCCGGCGCTATGCCAACGCTTGTCGCATCCGCCGGTTGGATTGTCGTGGAAACTTGCATATTCTGATTGCAATGCAATTGTCGGAGACACCCAACCCATGAATGGCTCCCGCGACCTGCAGGTCCGGCCTCT
>JBPCWB010000152.1:0-4047 GCA_051009955.1 Hyphomicrobiaceae bacterium
CGCTCGAGGACACCACCCTGACGGTCAATGCCGCCTCCGGCCTCTTGACCAACGACAGCGATCTCGATGGCGATGCCATCACCGTGACCCAGTTCACGGTTGGTGGCACCACCTACACCGCCGGCAGCACCGCGGCCCTGACCGAGGGTGACCTCACCATCAACGGTGACGGCAGTTACACGTTTGTGCCGGCATTGAATTACAATGGCCCGGTCCCCGTCGCCACCTACACCATCAGTGATGGCGCCCTGACGGATACGGCGACGCTGACACTGGCGGTGACACCGGTCAACGATGCGCCGACGGCTGCGGATGACAGCGGCAGCACGGCAGAAGACACCACCCTCACCGTCAACGCCGCCTCAGGCCTCCTGACCAATGACAGTGATCTCGATGGTGATGCGATCACCGTCTCCCAGTTCACCGTCGGCGGCTCCACATATACCGCCGGCAGCACGGCGAGCCTCACCGAGGGCGACCTCACCATCAACGGCGATGGCAGCTACACGTTTGTGCCCGCCACCAACTTCAACGGCCCGGTCCCCGTCGCCACCTACACCATCAGTGATGGCGCCCTGACCGATACGGCCACCCTGACCCTCGCCGTGACCCCGGTCAATGATGCGCCAATTGCCGGCGACGATACCGTGGACACCCCGGAAGATACCGGTGTCACAATTCCCATCCTTCTCAATGACAGTGATCCCGACGGTGGCGCGCTCACGGTGACAACCGTCGCCGCGCCCGCTAACGGCAGCGTCACACTCAATGCAGACGGTTCGCTGCGCTATACCCCGAATGTCGGCTTCACCGGGGTCGATAGCTTCAATTACACCATCGAGAATGGACTCGGTGTGACCGACACCGCAACCGTAACAGTGAGCGTCGGACTGGTTCCGGAGTCATTCTCACCACTCGAGGAAGAGCCCGACGCTACGCCGCCACCGCAGTCAACTGATCTCGAAGAACTGACGGCGGACGGAGCCGTACTCGATGCACTGCGTGCCATCAACGGCGAGCCGGTCAATGGCGGCATCGGAGTGAATGGCATTGTTGTCACCGCCGCCAACAACATCGCCTCGCTCAACGGCATAGAGCGCGCCTCGGAGCCCCTGCCACAGCAGCGCCTGTGGCAAATGTCAGACAAGTTGACCGAGGCCGGCGGCCTAAGTGCTTACGACGCCGAGCGCCTCACCGGATTCTCACTTCGTATGGGCCTCACAGACGACTTTGCCGGGACCAGCGATAAGGCCCAGGTCATTATCGAGACCATGGTTCGCGACAAGGTGCTCATCATCCAGTTGTCGAACACCTTGGACCAGGCTGAACGCAAGGTCGTCGAATTCCGTGTGACGCAGGCTGACGGCCGCCCTCTCCCTCAATGGCTTGACCGCATCGATCGTGGCACGTTGATGGGCGAGCGTCCGGCTGACCTCGAACAGGTTGGGCTGCGCGTGACCGTTGTCTACAACGATGGCACGAACGACACACGTACGGTTGAGATACAGACGCATTCTGGCGAGATTCAACCTGTATTGGAACAGCGCGCGCCGCACGCACCAAAACTCTTCGATGATCAGTTCAATCCGACCGAGATTCCTGCAGACGGGAGCTTGGAAGCGCTGTCCGACCTGCTGATCAAAAAGGGGTAATGGGACGTTGCCCGGGCTGACCGCTGCCCAAGTCCATCTCAAGTGATCAGGCTCTGCTCTAATAGATCGTTTCCTTGAGACGGCGCGGATAGGCGCGGTCGTATTCGCCGGCATCGATCTCCTGACTGAGGGCGCTGAGAATCTCTCCCGTGCTGGGCAGTTCGCTGCGCGCGATCTGGGCATCGCTTTGCCAAAGCTTCGAACGCATCAGCGCCTTCGAACACTGAAAATAGACGCGCTCCACCCGAAACACCAGAACCGTCGCGGGACTCTTGCCCTGCATCTCGAACGACTGCAGCAACTCAGGTTCGGTAACAATGTAACAGTGCCCATTAATGCGCAGCGTTTCGCCGACACCCGGAATGAGGAACAACAACGATGCCCGCGGATCCGAAACCAGATTGCGCAGCGTATCCAGGCGATTGTTTCCGCGCCGATCCGGCAACAACACGGTTTTGCTGTCGACAACTCTGACGAAGCCGGGTGGATCCCCGCGCGGCGAGCAATCAATGCCGTCCGGACCCGAACTTGCGATGACCACGAATGGCGACTTCTCGATGAAGTGGCGGTAATGATCCGAAATGTGGTCAAGTTCCTTGACCAGCGATGCAGGATTGGCCGGACCGTAGAGGGCTTCCAGGCCGTCCAGACTTGCAACAACGTGCTGGCGGTATTGGTCCGGAAGATCTGAGGGCATGAGCGTGGTTTCCTGTGTTCGGTTGCGTTGCGCCGGCTTTGCTTGCGTTTGAAGACCGGCCGGCCGCCGCGGTCAAGCTTTTGCGCCACCAACAGGAGAGAAAGTCGCTTGACGCCGCCGCTTCGAACCTGCTGGTCTACTGCCCAAGCAAACCCAAGCCAGATCATCAGTCAACAAAGACAGCCTCATGCAGACATATCACGGCAGTTGCCACTGCGGCGACATCACCTACGAGATTGACGCCGATCTCTCACGTCTGACGCGGTGTACGTGCTCCATGTGCACCAAGAAAGGTGCGCTTCTCGTGCGCGTCAAACCGGAAAATCTGCGTGTGACCGGCGGGCAGAGCTTGGTGCGTCTCTATCAATTCAACAAAATGATCGCCAAACACTTCTTCTGCCCGACATGCGGCGTGCATCCGTTTGGTCATCCTCGTACTGCGCCCGAACTCTCCATCGTGAACGTCAATACGCTCGATGACTTCGACATACATTCCGACCCGTATGAGATCACCATCTTTGATGGCCGAGACTGGGAACGCGCTTTCGCCGAAAGCCAAACGGCGAACTCGGATAATCGATCTGGCGACGAGCGCTAATACTGCGTATCGACAACGTAGCGGCGATTGGCCGGTGGCACGGTTTCCGGCTTGAGCTGCCCACCAGCTAGTAAGGTATTCCAGAACGTGTAGTCGGCCTGATGCACGATCATGCACTCCAGGCTCCGCACCAGCAATTCGCCTTCGCCCGAGTGCGCCATTGCGATGTGCGCGATGTCTTCCGGCAGGCCGACTGTCAGGCAGATGTGCGCTCCATAGGCGGGGTGGCGAATAGACGGTTTGCCGAACCGCCGCTGCTCCTCCTTCCAGCGCACACGGTTGACCGGGTCAAACTCCCACGCCTTGCCGACGTCGTGCAACAATCCGCCGGCGATCACGACGTCCATGCTGATCGCTAGTTCCGGATACGCGGACTGCATTTCCTTTGCAATTCCGATCGCCAGCCGAGTCACACCGCGCAGGTGGTCTGTCTGATCACCGCGCATCGCGACATTGGTATCCGGATTTCCGGCCGGTGGAATGTCGCGGATTGCATTGAAGCTCGAATTGGATATCGCGAAGGCCCACGCCTCGACCGCAAGCGCCCGCAGTTGGGCATCCACTATCTCGTTGAGCTCCGGCAACTCAGCGAGTACTTGCTCACGCAAGGCATCGGTGACAGTCATATTGGCTCCGGGTTTGACGTTGGCGATTTCAGCCATGGCACTATAAGCCTGAGAAGTCCGGATGAGAACGGCTCGAGAGCAAACCGAAAAAATTGATGGGAATAGGACAAATCATGACAACGAGCGGTGCGGACCGAGCGCGAGCGCTCGAGACCTCCGAAGTCTATTTCGAGTCAGGCGATTTCGCTCGAGATCTCGACCGGCTTGTCGGTGCGCGGACCAATAGCCAGGACGCGGACGCAATGCCGGTGTTGACGGCCTACCTGTCGGACCTTATCGCGCCCAAACTCCGCGACATGGGATTTCATACCCAGGTCTTGGATAATCCGATCGCCGAGGCCGGTCCCCTGATGTTGGCCGAGCGACACGAAGACGCCGCGTATCCGACCATCTTGATCTATGGCCATGGTGATGTCGTCCCGGGCCAAGACGAGCTGTGGCGACCTGGCCTCGCGCCATGGACGACAGCATTGG
>JBPCWB010000153.1:0-3593 GCA_051009955.1 Hyphomicrobiaceae bacterium
TCTGGCGGACTGACGTCATGACTGCGAGTATCCGGCGTGACGATGAGTTTCTCAAAATTGGTCAACATCTTTATCTTGAGCAAGAACTTGCGCCAGAAGATGAAGGCTGGCTCGACATGAAGCTTAACATCCCCGAGCACTGGGACGTCCGAAGCGTTGCGGTGAAAGAGGGAATGGTTCGACTGGACACCAATAGCTCAGGCGCATACCGCCTTACACGGGAGAACGTCGGTGAGTTGTCTTTCGAACTTCTCGATGGCGGAGACGACAAGTCAAATGATCAGCTCCAGGCCGTTTGGACAAGGCATGCAGCCATTAGCGATTAGGTGCAGGGCGCTAGCCGGTTCTCAACGGCTCCGTCTGGCCATTGCATCGGGGCATCCAATGCCGACAGTCGCTTGATCCCACAAGCCAACATCGGACGAATGGAGATCGGCGACGATTTCCTGGCCGCTGAATATGTCCGTTATGTGAGTTATTGCGACGCGGCGTCAGATATCAATCGTCTCCGCGAATTCAATGGCATCATCAACTTCGATGCCGAGATTGCGGACTTTGCTTGATCGGTTCTGGCCCAATGCTGGTCACCCAATCCTGCACGAGACGGGCATATGGCCGGGCGGTCAGACCGACGCGCAACTATGAGGTCACATCGCTAGGACAACCACCATCTTGATCATTTACGTTGTGATCAGTGTCCCGACAGGGATCGGCAGGTTTTGGATTTTTGCCAGGCATTTGTTTTGGTTTGGTTGGGTCATGCTCCGCCGCTTCAGCGCCGACGATTGCGGCGACTGCAGCAGCGCCGACGCCGAGCGAGCGCAAAAGCGCACGGCGACTGACGTTTCTGCGTGAGGAGATGTCTGCGTCTGTTAGCGAACGGCGTTCCATTTGAAAATCCTCGAGACGCTTAACGAATCCGGACAATGACAGTGATCATAAGAGATGCCGCAGCAATTGCATAGTCCCGTGCCCGCCATTCTGTAACGCACCACGCAGATGTACAATCACGCTCCACTCTGGCGCACGAGCAATCCTTCCTTTAACAATCGTCCCACGAGCACGAGCTTTTCCTCATCGTCTAACTGCGGCAGGTCGCGCACCTCGAAAGGGCCGTGCTCAAGGGCAAAGTCAAGGGCGTCTCGCACAAATCCAGGAAAGCTGATCTCGGATGATCCAAACAAGACGACAAGCTTCTGATCGGCCTCGCGCACGAGGTAGTTGAGGTCAGGCCTGGGCGCGACCTTGCTCTCAAGCAAGAGTGTTGCATCAAGCTCCTGCAGGCATCCGTAAAGGTCGGGTCGGCGCGACGTGACGAAGTCTTCAGCGATCCGTTCCAGGATCGGCGCTAACTCCACCTCTCGGGCGACGGATTCGAACTCGGCGCGGAATTTGGCAGCCGTCTCACTCAGGTCGAATCCCGGAATTGCGAATCCGACCGGAAGGTTCGCGCGCAAAGCGGGCGTCGCTAGGCAGATCTCTGAGACCGCCTCGATCATGACGTCGGCCCAAGTTTTCCCAATCAGGCCCAAGGTGATGTGCAGCGATTTCTCATCGGTCGAGCGGGCTGAATGAAACAACCCACGCGGGCAATAGAAGAGGTCGCCGGCTTGCAGCGTAAACTCGCGCGTTGGCGGACCGGCTGTGTGTTTGTCGGGGTCAAACGCCTGCCCACGTAACGGTAGCGCAATCGCCGTATCGTAGAGGGTCCACAGTTTTGATCCAGAGACCTGAAGAACGAACACATCGTGGCTATCGAAGTGCGTCTTGAATCCCTGCGCATTCGGCGGCGATAGATAGATGTTCGTTTGAAAATGGCTGCTGAAGGTCTGCTCCATGATGCGGCAAAGGTGGGCGAGCGGTGCGACGCGTTCGTGCATTTGCGACAGGGAAATCGTGGCGCCCGACGCGAACAACTGATAGGCACGCGGCAAATCAATTCTGCCGGGCGGGCGAGAGTCGGGAAACGAGTAATCGTCAGGCTTGAGTTCGCGTGCCGCATCGACCAGGAAAACGTCAGGATGGCGAGGCGTTGTTGTTGCGAGGTATTGGTCGATGGTGTCAACGCTCAGCAGCGAAGCCCACTTTGAGGGATTTTGCCGTTCGATAAGCAGTGGCTCTTGCTCATAGAACTCAGCGAAAAACGTTGTTGGTAAGATTGGGTCGATCAACCACTCGAACGACATAGCCATGCAGTCACCCAACAAGTTGCATCGCGATCACTCAGGTGCAAGCGAGGCCCATGATCGCCCGCGATGCTGAGTGCTTGACAATTACATTTTCGACAGCACGACGATCGAGTGCAATCAGCCTATCCGCAACATGCTCCAGAATTCAACCCAGCTGGAGTCTGCAAATTAGGCCAAAGTGGTTATACATTCACTGCGATCCGCGCCTAATCACGTAGCAGTGCCGACGGCGGCAAACTTTGCCCAGCAGTAGTCGCAATAGCCCAGAAGGCGACATCGGTCAGCGGCCTGACCACGCACCGGTCATGTCCGCAGCCGGTAAACACTGCCATTGCGTTGCAACAGGACGATGACGTGGCGGCCCAGGAGCGGTAATTGTTGGTGATTGGGTTCTATGTTAATATTGGATTCGATGACAGTCTCAACTCACCTCATGTTTCAAGACGGCAAAGCGGAAGCTGCGCTTGGTTTGTACCGGTCTGTGTTTCCCGGTTTTTCCGTTACTTCAGTCGAGAAGTACGGTCGCGAAGATGATGCATCCGGTTAAATTAAGATCGCTGAGATCGATTTTGACGGTCACGGACCAATTGTCATCGACGGTCCGGTGCAACATCAATTCGACTTTACACCCTCAGTATCTTTGTTTGTCAACTTCGACAACGCCGCCGACTTGGAGCGGGCTTTTGAAAGGCTTGCAGTTGACGGCAGCATCATGATGCCTTTGGACGATTACGGATTCAGCTCGCGGTTTGGATGGTTATCTGATGCATTCGGCGTGTCCTGGCAACTAAACTTACCCACGGCTGAATGACGGCTCCCGGTCAAAAGTGAGCATTACCGATTTCGGGCGTTTGTCTGTTGCGGGTCAAAGCGGACATAGTCGCACTGAAGTTCTACTGCATTCCCACGTCGCCTATCTCTGGAGGCTGTGTGAGAACGCGGCGCGAAGGTAGCGATAGCGCGTGTTTAAACTGGTCAGCGCAAGTTTGGTTTTTTCAGCGTTTGTCCGCCCTTACAGCCGATCTGACACGACTGACGAGCAACATTTTGGCTGTTTTGGAAGCAATCTGCACCATCCTCACGCCCGCATTCCCTTTATCAGGTCTGGCACGCCGAGGATCGCGATCGCACGCATCATGTTGTAGGCCAGCACGTACAGCGCCATTTCGGTCGCGACGTGTTTGAGCGTCTTCATCTTGAAGTGTGTTGCCCCCATCCAGGCTTTGATCGTCCCGAATGGATGTTCGACCGTCCTGCTGCGCAGCGGGATCTTGCCCGGATCATCATCGAGGCGCTTCTGCACGCGCTCCAAGATGCCTTCGTGCTCCCAACGTCGGATGCGTCGTTCCTTGCCAGTCGTACATCTGTGCTTGATCACACAGTCTTGGCAATCATTCGTCCAAT